>DATMYJ010000256.1:0-4797 GCA_035561015.1 Desulfitobacteriaceae bacterium
ATTTTATGGTATTTTAGGATTATTGATAGGAAGTTTTTTGAATGTGGTTATCTACCGGGTTCCCCGGGGGGAATCGCTTGTTAGACCTGGTTCTCATTGTCCGCTTTGCGGACATGTTCTTCGTCCCTGGGAACTGATTCCTGTTATAAGTTTCCTGATTCAGGGGGGGTCTTGCAGGAAATGTCGGGAGCCCATCTCTTGGCGTTATCCTGCCATAGAAACTTTAACTGGAGGACTTTTTTTTTATACTGCGTGGCTGAATCAGGGAGTTCAGGATGTCAGGTTTTTTTGGCATTTGATTCTTGTAGCTATGCTTATTGCCTTGGCCTTTATTGATTTGGATACCATGTCCTTGCCGGATGTGCTGGTCTATCCACTCTTAATTATCGGTATTTTAGGGGCAGCTTTCTTGCCAGGGCCTCCTGGCTGGCTGGACAGTTTGCTGGCTGCGGCAGTGTCAGGAGGAATATTTTGGTTGATAACCAGAATTTATCCGGAGGGAATGGGATTAGGAGATGTCAAATTTGTTGCCGCCTTGGGAGCATATTTAGGGTTTCCGGATATTGTGCTGGCAATATTCATTGCTAGTTTTGTAGGCAGTTTTGTTGGTGTAAGTATGATCCTGCTGCAACGCCAACAATTGAAACAGCAAATCCCTTTTGGTCCCTATCTAGCTTTAGGCTCTCTGGCAGCACTTTTTTGGGGAAATAAGATTTTTGACTTGTATTGGACTCTGATAATTCATTAGCGGACAATTAACAGTCCGGGAGGATATATGGCAAAGATTATTCTGACAATAGAAATCAGTGATCAGGAACTTAGGATTCTGTGTTTGACCCGAAAATCTGGTGTCAAAAAAATCCTGGCAAAGGAAATACCTGTCTTTGATATTATTATCTTGCCGAACGGAGTTATTGAACAGGGCATCCTGAAAAACAAAGAAGTTTTTATCAGTTTATGGCAGAAATATCTGGCAGATAAGAAGCTTACCGGAGCAATAACTGTCAACTTTCTTATTCCTTTCCAATTAGGTTTTCTGCGAACCTATTGCTTGCCCTGGATATCTAAAGCTGAGCGTTTATCGGCGGTCGGTTTTCTGATCGATGAAGAAGTACCGATTCCTGGATCAGATCTGCTTTCTGATTACATAATATTAGAAGATGACCGTAAAAATAATCTTTTTCATATTTTGGTTGGCGCAGCAAGAAAAAGCATAATCCAGGCTTATATTGAGGCTTTTAGCCAAATTAATATCGAAGTCAGGAATATTGATTGTGCACTTTCTGTTTTGGGATATGTTCTGAATTTAAAAAATAATGAGGAATCCCTTTATCTTCAGGTAGAAAATCAAACATTACAGCTGATTATATTCAATGGTATAGTTCCTGAAGTTGTAAGAACCTTTTATCCGGATTTATCAGCAGTATCGCCGGATGAGGAATGGGAGAGGGAAATCCAAAAAGTATTATTATATTATGGGAATCAGCGCTCAGCCCTTTCTTTAAGAAAAATCTGTTTTGCCGGTGAAAGGGCAGCAGAAGATATGGCTGAACGTATATGTAAGGCAGGTTGGGCTTCCCAAATCCAGCCTGCTGATGCAGTAAAAATACCGGATCTCTGGCAGAAAGTCTGTCCCAAATGGCCAGAAAAGGCCAAAACTGTTACCGGGTATGTACTAAGGATTCGACAAAAGGCCCCTGGGATTAATCTTTGGCGCCAACAAATGGCGAGAAAGAGAAGGAATTTTACTTCGCGGATTATATATGTCCTTTGTGCTCTGATATTACTAACAGGTTGCATAGTCTTATTTCCTCTGCAGCTTAAGAAAAATCAACTTCAGAATGAAGTAGACAAGTTAAGAATTCAGGGCAGCGACACTATAGCCTTTTCCAATCAGCTCAATAATCTGGAAAAGGCTTGGTCTGAAGCCCGTAACTATCAGCTGTATGTTGGTGAATATCTGACTGAAATTCAGCGTTTGCTTCCCACGGGTATTGAACTTAACAATTTGGAATATAAGGAGGGTAACTTGTCCCTCCAAGGAACTACAACTGAAGCTGACCAGATCGAAAAACTGCTGGCAACCTTGAAAAGTATGGGCCTGGAGCATCCATTGCTTACGACTTATCAGCAGACGGAACAAGCTTCTCTAAAATTTGTCATTACAACGGGAACTGCTGATCAAGCCCAAGCGGTTTCCAACTGATAAAGAAAGGAATTGGAAACCTGATATGCAAAAGAATTTCTTGCCGGATCTTCTCCTGAAATGGCCTAAAAATTGGCGGCAGGTTCATGTTAAAATATCATTTGCTTATATTGCTATAGCTCTAAGCTGCTTTGCTGCTGGATTGCTCTGCTATTTGTTTTTTCTCCAAATCCAGATTAACTCTTTGCAGCTTGAAAAAAGGCATTGGGCAGCTTTGCTGACATCTGAAGTGAAGCCACTATTAGGAAGTGAGATTCCTTCCTATAGTAAATTACCCTCTATTATTGATCTTTGTCAGAAAAGCCTTGCTAGGAACAGTATCGAGGTAACATCTTTTAATGTGGAAAGTTTTGCGGAGAAAGGAGAGACTGACTCCATTCCTGATTTGGATTATGCCAGCATCAGAATTCACTTTCTGGGAAAGTGGCGGGATGCTGAAACCGGCATAAATGAATTGGAACATTTGAATAATCTGGCAATCCATATTCAGGAAATCGCATTATCACCTGCCGGTGGAGAAACATTGCTGCGGATTTACTTCTTGAATAATTGAACTGATTTCTATTTGCCTGATTGTACTCTGGTTCTTTCTGGTCAATTCGACTTGTTAACGGAAAAGACTATGCTAAGTACTGTAATTGTGATAAAATTTTATGGTGAATCATAAAAATATTTGCTTCCACAGGGATTAATGCAGGAAAAGAGGACCATTATGAGCCGCCTGAAAAATTTGCGCATAAAGATGCTGTCTGAGGGTATTGATGCCTATTATTCTATTGCTCCGGAAAATCGTCGTTATCTTAGCGGATTTACCGGTTCGACAGCTTCTTTATTGATTTTAGCGCAAGAGGCTTATCTCTTAACAGATTTCAGATATATTGAACAGGCCAAGCAGGAAGCCAAGGATTTTACAGTTATTAATGCCGGGAATGAAATATTTGCTGCATTACCTCAACTTTCTGCAGGCGTTAAAAGGCTTGGCTTTGAAGGTGATTATCTGAATTTCTCGGATTACGGCCGTCTGCGGGATGCTCTTCCCCGGACGGAACTTGTTTATATGCCGCAATTACTTACTGATCTGCGTTCCCGTAAAGATCCCACTGAGATTTCTTTGCTGCGCAGAGCAGTGCATATTGCTGATCAGGCCTGGGAGCATATCTCGAATTCTATCAGGATCGGGCAGAAGGAAGAAGATATTGCCCTTGATCTGGAATTCACTATGCGCCGTGCCGGTGCCAGTAGTGCTTCTTTTGATTTTATCGTGGCTTCAGGAAAACGTTCCGCTTTGCCTCATGGCAGAGCCAGTTCCAAACTAATTCAGAAAGGTGAGTTCCTGACAGTTGATTTCGGGGCTGTATATCAGGGCTATTGTTCCGATATCACGCGTACACTGGTAGTGGGTGAGCCTGATGAACGTCAAAAGGAAATCTATGATATTGTCCTGGCTGCCAACCAGGTTGTTATTGATACCCTGCAACCAGGATTGAAAGGCCGGGAAGCTGATGCTGTTGCCCGTGATCTTATCCGTAATGCCGGTTATGGGGAATTTTTTGGCCATGGTTTAGGGCATGCGGTAGGCTTAAGTGTCCATGAAAAACCCAGCCTGAATCAGAGTGAGGAAACTCTTCTTGAGCCTGGGATGGTGGTTACGGTTGAGCCCGGGATTTATATACCTGACTGGGGCGGAGTACGAATTGAAGATATGGTTATGATCACAGAAGAAGGCTGTGAAGTCTTGACAAATTCGCCTAAAAGCTTGAAAGTGATCAATTAAATTTGGCGCGGTTTGTCTGGTCATGCCCATTCTTACTGATTTTTCAGATGGGATAATTAATCAGGGAATATTTATTATTTATAATATTCAGGTACAACAAAATTATTAAAAGCACAATTTATTTGGAGGGAAAGGTTATATGATATCAACAAATGATTTTAAGACCGGTTTAACCATTCAACTTGATGGCGATGTTTATACGATAGTTGAGTTTCAGCATGTTAAACCAGGAAAGGGAGCAGCCTTTGTCCGTACCAAACTTAAAAATATCAAGACAGGCGGAATAGTTGAACGTAAAATGAATGCCGGGGAGAAAGTTCCCAAGGCTCACGTTGAGCGCAGGGAAATGCAGTATCTCTATAAAGATGGTGACCATTATGTAGTTATGGATAACGAGAGCTATGAACAGACATCATTAACAGCTGAACAGATTGGTGATGGGGTAAAATGGCTCAAAGAGAATATGAATATGGGTGTTTTGTTCTTTGGTAGCAGTGTTATTGGTGTGGATATACCCAATACTGTTCAACTGCTGGTAGCGGCAACAGAACCGGGAATTAAAGGTGATACGGCAACAGGGGGCTCAAAACCGGCTACTCTGGAAACAGGTGCTGTGGTCCAGGTCCCATTCTTCGTTAATGAAGGGGATCTTCTGATAATCGATACCCGCACTGGCAATTATGTCCAAAGGGCTTAGCAACTGAGAAGTGATTTACATTTGACAACTCCAGGAATAATCAAACCGGTCAGAAGCTTGTTCTTCCGTCCGGTTTTTTTGTCAGAGATACCTTATTATTTTTCTGGAGTTCTATTGTAT
>DATMYJ010000257.1:0-10454 GCA_035561015.1 Desulfitobacteriaceae bacterium
AATCCATATAAATCAAGCTTTGAAAATTCAGCACTAACAGTTTATTTTGAGTGTGGAAGGAAGGCCAGTCAGATGGATATGAGCAATACAGAGAAAATATATCAGATCATACAGAAGTTCCATAAGATCGGTATAAATAAAAAAACCACTGGTGAGATGCCTCGCAGTGAACTTATGATGTTGAAGATGATTAAGATGAATAGCTCTGAAACTGAGGGGGTAACAATCACTGCCTTGAGTGAACTTTTAGAGATAAGTAAATCGGCAGTCTCACAGACAATTAATGCCCTTGAGGATAAAGCGTATGTTGAACGAATAACCATTAAGAATGACCGCCGGCTTGTCTATGTCCGGCTGACAGAGAGTGGCCAGCAGTGTTTAGCCAAAGAACTCCAATCTTTCTTAGAAGGGATGGCTCAGACATTTGCCCGGATGGGAGAAAGAGATACAGAAGACTTACTGCGACTATTGGAAAAGCTTTATCTGATAATTTCTGACTATAGCCATAACTGATGGACTGATCGCCAAATAAAATGAGGGAGGAGGTTGTCAAGTGATTAAGCTTCTCAAATATTTAAATCGATATAGCGGCATAATTCTTTGTGCCGTTGTCTTATTGTTTGTGCAGGCGATCTGTGATTTGGCGTTGCCTGATTATATGGCGCATATTGTCAATTCAGGGGTTATGTCAGGAAATATTAATTACATCTTCACAACAGGGGTAACAATGATCCTGGTTACTCTCCTGGGAACTGCAGCTTCAATCACCGTGGGCTATTTTGCCGCCATGACTGCTGCCGGAGTATCCCATGATTTGCGTTCCGATCTCTTTAAAAAAGTTGGCCAATTTGCTAATGCCGAATTTGATAAATTTTCAACGGCCTCGTTGATAACACGTACAACGAACGATATCACCCAGATTCAAACTGTCTTGGTGATGATGATTCGTTTGGTTTTTTATGCTCCAATACTGGCTGTTGGGGGTGTAATCAAAGCCATTTCCAGCAGTCCTTCCATGTCCTGGATTATCGGGGTTGCCGTTATTTGTTTAATCGGAACCATTTCAGTCTTGTTTTCCCTGGTCATGCCCAAGTTTAAAATGGTACAAAAATTGGTGGATCGGCTGAACTTGGTCACACGCGAAAATATCGAAGGGATGCTGGTCATCCGAGCTTTTAACACCCAGAAATTTGAAGTCGATCGTTTTGACAAAGCGAATATAGATTTAACAGCAACCAATCTTTATGTGAATCGCGTCATGACTCTGATGATGCCTGTGATGATGCTGATTATGAACCTTGTCAGCGTCATTATTGTGTGGGTAGGCGCCAAGCAGGTATTTTCGTTTCATATGAATATTGGAGATATGATGGCCTACATGCAATATGCCATGCAAATCATCATGGCTTTCTTAATGATGTCGATGATGTTTATCATGTTTCCCAGGGCTGCTGTATCGGCAGACAGGATTGCCGAAGTATTAGAGACTGAAGCCAGTATTTTAGACCCAATGGAACCGCTAAGTTTCAAGGAGAATTTTCAACCCACAATTGAGTTCCGCAATGTGAGCTTCTGTTACCCAGGCGGACAGGATAATGTTTTGCATAATCTGAACTTTTGCGCCAGGCCGGGGCAGATAACAGCGATCATAGGTTCAACTGGCAGCGGTAAATCGACGCTGGTGAATCTGGTGATGCGCTTTTATGACGTTACTTCCGGGGCAATTTTAATTAATGGCCAGGATATACGAACGGTCACACGCAAGACTTTGCGGGATAAGATTGGTTATGTACCTCAAAAAAGTGTTCTCTTCTCAGGTACAATCAAGTCTAATTTAGCGTACGCGGACAAAAATACAACCCTGCAAAACCTCGAAAAGGCCTCTGCTGTTGCCCAGGCTACAGAATTTATCACGTCGAATAAAGAAGGTATGGAGGCGATCATAGCTCAGGGGGGAACGAATGTTTCCGGAGGGCAAAAGCAAAGATTGTCCATTGCCAGAGCATTGGTAAAAAATGCGCCGATTTATATTTTCGACGACAGCTTTTCGGCACTTGACCTTAAGACCGACCGAAATCTGCGGGCCGCTTTGAAGAAGGAAACAGGCGCCAGCACCATTCTTCTGGTTGCCCAACGTGTCGGCACCATTATGAATGCCGAACAAATTATTGTGCTGGATAATGGGTATATCGTGGGGATCGGCACACACCGTGAACTTTTGAAAAATTGCGAGGTCTATCAGCAAATTGCTTATTCGCAATTAAGCGAGGAGGAATTGGCGAGGTGAGCGAAGAAAAGCGGCAGGCAGGTCCCGGGCCTGGGCGGGGATTTGGCATGCAGGTGCCTGTTGGGGGCGCTAAGGCCAAAGATTTCAGAAAGACCATAGTTACCCTGGCAGGTTACCTGGAACCCTATAAAGCCACGATGATAGTTGTTATAATTTTTGCCTTATTCTCCACGGTCTTCACAGTTGTTGGGCCTAAATTACTAGGTAAAGTCACAACCAAGTTGGCCGAAGGATTATTTGCCTGGTATGCGCAAACGGGGCTTTTAACTGACTTTCAGTATATAGGTAAAATAATTTTTATCTTAATTATTCTGTATATTATATCCGCCGTCTGTTCCTACGTCCAAGGCTATATGATGGCCAAGGTCTCGATGGATGTAACCTATAAATTGCGTAAGCATATGTCCGAAAAGATGAACAGGATCCCTCTCAATTATTATGACACCAGAACTCACGGCGAAATTCTGTCCCGCCTTACGAATGATATTGATCTGGTGAGCCAAACGCTCAATCAAAGTTTAACTCAGATCATTACCTCTGTTACGAGTATCGTGGGCATCTTGGTCATGATGCTCTCGATTAGCTGGCTGATGACTCTGACCGCTTTGTTGGTGATACCTTTATCCCTGGGAATTGTCGGTGCGGTTATCAAGAGATCTCAGGGATTCTTTAAGGACCAACAAAAGTATTTGGGTGAAATTAATGGCCATGTTGAAGAAATGTATGGGGGACATAATATTGTCCAGGCCTTTAACGGGGAAGAAGAGTCACTGGAGATTTTTGAGAAAGTGAATGATAAGTTGTATCATTCCGCCTGGAAATCACAGTTTGTATCTAGCATAATGATGCCGGTGATGGGCTTTGTAGGGAACCTGGGTTATGTCGTGGTCAGTATTTTGGGGGGGTATTTAGCTGTAAAAAAAGTAGTTGAAATTGGCGATATCCAGGCCTTCATTCAATATATGAGGTCATTTACGCAGCCTATTGCCCAACTTTCCTCAATCACAAGTACCCTTCAGGCGACAGTGGCTGCCGCAGAACGTGTTTTTGAATTTCTGGATGAAGAGGAGGAAATCCCGGAAACGCCAACCCCGCTCAAAGCTCAGGATTTCCATGGCAATGTTGACTTTAAAAATGTCAGCTTCGGCTATAAGAAGGATAAGCCCATTATTCATAACTTTTCAGCAAAAATCAACGCCGGGCAAAAGGTGGCTATTGTTGGACCAACAGGTGCAGGCAAAACCACAATCGTGAAACTCTTAATGCGCTTTTATGATATTGACAAAGGAAAAATAGCTATCGATGGTCATGATATTTTTGACTTTACCCGCAATGACCTGCGGGCTATATTTGGTATGGTTCTTCAGGAAACCTGGCTTTATAATGCTTCTATCAAAGAAAATATACGTTATGGAACCTTTGGGGCAACGGATGAGCAGGTAATCGAAGCGGCCAAAGCGGCCCATTGTCATGAGTTTATCCATGCTTTGCCGGATGGCTACAATATGATTCTCAATGAAGAAGCCAGTAATATTTCCCAAGGGCAAAAACAGTTATTTACTATTGCCAGGGTTATTTTGGCCAATCCCAAAATATTGATTTTGGATGAAGCCACAAGTTCGGTCGATACCAGAACCGAGATTTTAATACAAAAGGCGATGGACCATTTAATGAGCAATAGAACGAGTTTTGTCATTGCTCACAGACTTTCCACGATCAGAGATGCAGATTTGATTTTGGTTATGAAAGACGGTGATATTATCGAACAGGGCAATCATGAGGAATTACTGGCCCAAAATGGTTTTTATGCTGAACTTTATAAAAGCCAGTTTGAAGACAACTAAGGGATTATTTTCGGCGAAGGAGAGGGAGGAGCCCGGGATATGGAAGACAAATCAAACACCCAAAATCCGCAAGACTTAAATGAAAAAGAGAAGCAAGAAAAAATTGGGAAAGTAAAAAACAAGAGAAGCAAGAAAGCAATCCTTTTGCCAATTTTAATAGTTGTGGTATTGCTCGCTTGCAGCGCAGGCTACTATTATTTCATTGTCGGCAGTCGTTATTTTTCTACGGATAATGCCAAAGTTACAGCTAAAATGTATTATATTACCCCCAATACATCGGGAGAATTACTTGAATGGAACGCAAATGAGGGCGAGCGAGTTGAGAAGAATCAGATTCTGGGTCGTCAGGAAGCTTTACCCTATATTACTTCCCCAATTGCCGGAACGGTTGTGAAAAACAATGGGGTTGAGGGGCAAATTGTCAGTCCGACTACACAGCTTGCTGTAGTTGCAGATACAGACAACATGTATATTGGGGTTAATATTGAAGAAACGGATATTGTTAAAATTCAGGTTGGGCAAACTGTGGATGTAAAAATCGATGCCTATCCTGGCAAAACTTTTAAAGGCGTTGTTGCTGAAATTGACCAGACAACGCAAACCTATTTTTCCAATACCACCAGTTTCAGCACAAGCGGCACCTACACAAAAGTGACGCAACTGATTCCGGTTAAAGTCCTTATCGAGAATGAAGAAAATCTTCCTTTAACCTTTGGTATGAATGCTACGGTGAAAATCCATCTTGGACAAAAAACTTCTGATAATGAAGCAGCGACGAATAAAAAGGAAGAAGCAACCGGCACAAAGAAAGTGATTCACTTTAGCAGTTTTATTGAAGCCGCGGAACAAATTGCGGTAACGCCTAATATTTCCGGCAAAGTCAGTAAGATCCAAGTGGAAATAGGTCAAACTGTAGAAAAGGGTGATGTTTTATTTGTATTGGACAGCACTGATCTGGAACTGCAAGTGAAACAAGCCGCAGCCAATTACAATGCCACGGTTTCTTCTTATAATAATAAACAGAAAGATTATAGCAGCAATTCCAATGTGCTGCCTGCCCAGACAGCTTATGATGAGGCGGTGGCCAGTTATACCCGGCTGCAGACGCTGTTTGAGGCGGGAGCAATCTCCAAGGTGGATCTTGACAACGGGAAGGACAAGGTTGCAACAACCCAGGCTCAATTACAAATGGCCCAATCCTCAGCCCAGACAGCTTTAGATGCGGCTCAGGCCCAAATGGAAAGTGCCAAAGCAACACTTGCAATAGCTCAAAAGAAAGTGGACGATTGTGTCGTAAAAGCACCGATGGCAGGAGAAGTGGCCTCTAAGGACATCGCTATCGGTGATTTAGCCTCTCCGCAGACGGCAGCGGTAACCCTGATTGATGCTCAAAACCTGAAAGTGCGCATCAATGTAACCGAAACTAATATTTCTGCAGTGAAAATCGGAACAGAAGCAGAGATTACTGTGCCAGCCATCAACGCCGTCAGCAAGGGTACGGTGGTCAGCATAGCGCCTGCTTCTGATGCCAAGACCGGAATGTTCCCGGTAGAGATTCTGGTGAATAATGCTGATGGAAAACTCAAGTCCGGCATGGTGACAGATATAATACTGGATGTCACAGCGGAGGCACCTTCCCAGACAGAGTAGGGCAAGGTGAAATGGATACAACAAAGGTTTACACTTGCGCCCGAAGGCTTGGTGTAAACCTTGTTTTTAAATATTAAGCTAAAGTTATTGTCCGAGTTTGGCCTTAAGCTCTGCCAACCGCCTTGAGTAATCCTTGAATCAAGGCTTGTGGCCGTGGCGGACAACCAGGGATGTAGACATCAACCGGCAGAATATTATCAACTCCACCTGAACTGGCATAGCTTTTGCCACAAATCCCACCGCTGCAGGCACATGTGCCCACAGCCAAGATGAGTTTGGGTGAGGGGGTGGCTTCGAAGGTCTTGTGTACGGCAATTTCCAGGTTTCTGGTTACTGGCCCGGTCACCATCAGCAGATCAGCATGACGGGGAGAAGCCACAAAATCAAAGCCCAGACGCTGGATATCATAAACTGGGCCGGTGAGGGTTGTCATCTCCCAATCACAGCCATTGCATGATCCGGAATCAAGGTGGCGGATATGAACTGAACGTTTCAAATTATGGGCCTGAAGAGGGTGTTCGGATTTTTCTGCTAATTCGTATTGTTTGCCTTGGCTGATTGCCTGCGGGCAGACATCTGCACAATAGCCGCAAAAAATACATTTTTTAGGGTCTATTGACCAAAAAGTTTCACCCTCTTCCTTATCCAGTTTGATAGCTTCTGTTGGGCATATTTCCGCACATTGTTCACATTTTTTACAGTTTGGCTCCTGCCACTCGGGTAAACCTTGAAAACCAGGCGCTGGAACATTCTGGGTTTTCGGATAATCAGTTGTGATAACACCAGTCTGTAAGCTTTTAAGAAAAAGTCTGAGCATGTTGGCCTCCTTTGAAAAACGTAGTCAAATCATCATCTATCCAGACAAGAGTAACATAACTCGAAACTCTTATTGATCAAAGGGAAATCAGGGACAATATTTCCGGGTACTGTGGAAGGAACTACCTGCCAATTACAGTGAGATGCTGAGCGTACCATGTAGCGATAAATAGTATTGTTTGGACCTGACATAATGAAATGGGCATTTTCCCCCCGGGCAGATTCAGTGATACCCAGAGCATAATTATAGGGAGGCAATTCACCTAATGATTTACACAATTCTCCTTCAGGCATTGATTTCAATACTTGTCTGATGATGTTGATTGATTCGAATGTTTCATCAATGCGTACTTTAACCCTGGCTAGAACATCCCCTTGCTGATAAACCGGCACTCGAAACAATACTCTGTCATAAGCGGCATAGGGATGATCTCGCCTGGTATCACGGTTTATGCCCGAAGCTCTGGCAGCTGGTCCGACAGCATGCAGATCTCTGGCAATCTGGTTGGTCAGGATACCGGTAGTTTCGACTCTATTCATGTAGGAATCTGAACCCAGGAGAATTTCCACCAGTTCTTTAAATTCTTGTTCCAGTTTAGCCAAACTCACTAAAATCAGTTCACTGTTTTCAAGCGAAATATCCCGTCTTAGCCCGCCGGGGGTAATAATACCTCTTAAAAATCTACTCCCAAAAACTATTTCATTGAGTCGCATGATATCTTCTCTCAGTCTGGCTCCATGCATTGTGCCGAAAGCAAAACCAATCCCAGCGCATATATTGCCGACATCCCCGACGTGGTTATAAAGGCGTTCTAACTCCAGAACTGCCGTCCTATTGAAATTCACTCTGGCGGAAACTTCAGTTCCGGTGAGTTTTTCTATGGCTTGACAATAAGATGCAGCATGGGAAAAAGAACAAGCCCCGCAAATTCGTTCAGCGAGCAGGAGAGCTTCAAGCGGAGTTTTGCCTTCGGCAAGTTTTTCCATAGCCCTGTGCGTATAGAAGAATCTGGCTTCCAAATTCAGTACAGTTTCGCCCACGGCACTGAAGCGGAAGTGACCTGGTTCAATAATTCCGGCATGAATTGGACCAACGGGAATTTGGAAGACGCCTTCACCCTCGATATTTTTGAAAGTAAACTGGCCGTCTGTTCTTGGAACATCAGAGGCTAAGCTGAAGTCCTTACGCAGGGGATACAATTTTTTCGGCCAATCCCTGTGCACTGCCAAACGCCTGATTTCCGGGTGCCCGATGGGGTCCAAGCCGAAAAGATCTCGAATCTCCCGTTCATACCAGTGAGCGGCCGGGATAATACCTGTTATGGAGGGAAACTCCGGCTTTGTTTCGGCTACGCCAATACTTACTATGAGCAAGAGCTTTTTTTCATCATTGGCAAATGTATAGAACAAGCGAAAATTACCCTGCAGAACCCTCTCATCAGTAGCTGTGAGTTGTATTAAAGAAAAATTCCAGGCGTTCAATTTTTCGGCCATCATAGGAATAGTATCTTTGGTAATTTCCAGGTGAATTTCATCTGCTTTAATCACAATTTCGGATGTGATCAGGATTCCGGCTTTAGCAAATTCCAGGTGAATTTCCTCTATATAGGTTTTGGCAATAGGTAGCCGCTGCGCTGGGATGAGCGGAGTTTGCTCGATAACCTTGGCTGGCCTTGTCATTAGCGATTTCCCCCTATGATGACGGTCGTTACTTGTTCAAGAACATGCTGGATTAATGGCGGGATATAGATGCCTAAGACGAATATGGGCACAAGGGAGATCAAAACGATGACCACAGCTAATCTTCCTGACTCACCTTGCTTAACTTTACCAGGAGGGTTGCCCAGAGCCATATTGCTCAAGGCATAAACAATTCCCGTACAGATCAGAGCAATTAAGGCTATCATTAGACTGGATACTATGTATCTGCCTTGAGCAAAACCGGCACTTAAAATGAAAAATTCGCTCAGAAAAATATTGAATGGCGGCAACCCGGCGATGGCGAAACCGCCAATCAGCAAGGCCGGACCGGTTAGAGGCATGGCTCGGATTACACCTTTGATTCTGTTGATTTTCTTGGTTCGGTAATGTTGACTCACATTACCAACAATAAAAAAGAGCGAAGATTTGGTTAAAGCATGATTAATCATGTGCAAAAATGCCCCATATAAGGCCAATTTGCTGCCCAAGCCCACGGCAGCTGCGATAATCCCCATATGTTCGATACTGGAATAGGCCAGCAGTCTTTTGATGTCATGTTGAAATATAATAAAGGGCAGAGCCACAGCTATTGACAAGACTCCGAAAATTAAGAGCAGATTAGCCGAAAACTGGGTACCCAAGGCTTCTGAAAGGATCAGGTGAAAACGAATTATGCCATAAAAAGCACAATTCAAAAGTACGCCGGAAAGCATGGCACTGACCGGGGTAGGAGCTTGACTATGGGCATCAGGCAGCCAGGTATGCATGGGAGCCAAACCCACCTTTGTTCCGTAGCCGACAAGAACAAAAATAAATGCAAGTTTAAGTAAGTCGGGATCAAGTTGTTTAGCTACCAGGATCAGGGTCCGCCAATCCAGAGACCCCCCGCCTTCACCGGTTACGGCAACCGCCGCATAATGCAGGAGTATCGTTCCGAATAAAGCAAAGATAATCCCTACTGTGCAAATAATTATATATTTCCAGGCCGCTTCTAAAGAACCTTTTTTGTCGTAAAATCCTACAAGCAAGGCTGAGGCCAGAGTAGTCCCTTCAACTGCCACCCACATAATCCCCAGGTTAGTAGAGACTACAACGCAAAACATCGTAAAAACAAAAATATAGAACCAAAAATAATACCATTTTAAGCGGTTTTCCGCTAATTCACCTTCCTGGATATCGTGAGCAAGATAAGCCAAAGAATATAAAGCTACCATAAAGCCGACGATGGCGACAATACAAATAATTAAAGCACTTAAAGCATCAATAAAGATGAACTGTCCCCACTTCTGATTAGAACCCGTAAACAATACCCGCTGCGCTAATATTAAGGCTGTCACAACAATTAGGGATGAACCCGCAATACTGATAGTACCCAAATATCTTCTTTCTCTGAAAATCAGGCAGAGTAAGGCTGTAACTAAAGGTAGAGCAAGCAAGATTAGTGACATAAAATCAACCCCGTAAATTTCTTAAATTTTGTGTGTCAATGTTATCAAAGCTCCGATTAATTCGGAATACTAAAACACCCATGATTAAAACACCCACTAAAATATCTAAAAATATTCCTAATTCAATAGCCAAAGGCATGCCATTGGTAGTACCTATACCGGCTAAAAAGAGACCGTTTTCCATGAGTACGAAACCTACAATCTGCATGATAGCTAATTTTCGATTCATCATGATGAACAAACCAATCAGCATTAAGGATATAGCCGTCGGTAAGGCTTCGTGAATCAGACCAGATCCTTTGCCAATTACTTGACTCGTGGAAAAAAAAGAAATGGAGACCAGACAAGCGCAAATCAAAAAGGACATTTTCATACTAATATAGGATTTAACCTCACGGCAAATATTAACCCTGCCGGCAACTTTGGAGAGAACATAAGGAATTATCCCAACTTTCACCACCAGGGTTAATAAAGCGGCAAAATACATTTCGTAAATTCCGGTAGCCCAACCCAAAATAAGGCATAAGGCCATAAGTAAAAAAGCCTGAACAATTACAACTTTAATAACCGAATCAATTCTGCGCATACCGATAATTAAAAAGGCTGTCGCCAAGGTTAAGGTTATACAGGAATTAACTACACTCTGAAAATTCTGCATCACCATGTAAAATTACCCCCTAAATAAAAACTTGGAAATAAGTCCTAATA
>DATMYJ010000258.1:0-5055 GCA_035561015.1 Desulfitobacteriaceae bacterium
AATCAATATCATACAGATTAGCGGCCTTAAGCCGCTTTTTAATGTTTTTAAGGAAGCGCACAAAAGGGTGTAATCGGGATGTAATTGTCGCAAAGGATTCAGGGCAATTGCTGTGGAATTTTGAAATAGGACTATTTGAGGATATATACATTATTCAAGTATTAAGCGCAGATAATTGGTTCAAATAAACGGAGGAATGAGTTTGTGGCTAAGCGTAAGGCCCGAAAAAAAACAAAGGCAAAAGTTGATAATTTCAAACAAATGCTGCGTCAGGAAATAACCGGTATCTTTATCATCGGCCTGGCTTGTTTGGGATTAGCAGCTGTTTATACTGAAAAGAACGGAATCTTTGGGAAAAAAATAGCTGATGGCTTGCTTATGGTCAGCGGTGGCGGGAAAGTCTGGCTCCTATTGATGATTGCTGTCTGGGGAATATCCCTCATGATAAGAAAGAGTTTCAGACTGGGCTGGCGGGCCGGCGGATTTATATTGTTGTGGCTGATGTTTTTGGGATATCTTCAGCTTAATTTACCCGATACTGCGTTCTTGGCTTCAGAGGAACTGTGGCGTGAAGGCCTGATGGGGAAGGGCGGGGGAGTAATTGGGGCAAGTCTTGTACTGGTCCTGATAAACACAGTCGGCTTATCTGGAAGTTATGTGATTTTGGGTATGGGTGCCCTCATTGGTATAATTTTAATAATGAATCGTTCTTTAATTGACAGTTTGTATGCTGCTGCTGAAGCAGGTAAACAGGTTATCAACTGGTTTAAGGACCAAATTACTGATTTTCTTGCGGTTTTTCAGGATAGATCGGATACTGAAAATAGGACCACGACAAATAAGAGGGATTTATTGGCAATAGCTCCCGCGCCAAATGCTGCCAGAGGCAAAAAGAACAACGGAAGGCAGTCTTATGTTGTTGATGCCGAAGTTCTCAGCGATTATGACAGCGAAGTTCTGGCCGAAAAAACTGTAGTTATTAAAACTTTGGTTGAAAATACTGAAAAAGATAATGAGGCGGAAAATAGCGAAGCAGATGTTTTCCTGGAGGAATATGAGCAAGAAATTCGTCCGGATGCTCAAAAGAATTGGCAGAAAGGTGTAAGTAAAACTGCCGGCGACAACACAAAAAAATTAACAGGCACTCCGATTTCCCGGCAAGTTCGTGACTCGGACTACTATGAGTTGCCTTCACCATCCTTGTTACAGAAATCCATGAAAGTAAATAACCAGCGTCTGAATAAAGATCTGGCAGATAATGTCAAGAAATTGGAAGAAACTTTGGCCAGTTTTGGTGTAAAAATAAAAGTCACTCAGGTTACCCAGGGTCCGTCAGTTACCCGTTATGAAGCTCAGCCTGCGGCGGGAGTCAAAGTCAGCAAAATAACTAACCTTTCTGATGATATTGCCCTGGGCTTGGCAGCTACTCATGTACGTATTGAGGCTCCTGTGCCCGGGAAATCAGTTGTAGGAATCGAGGTTCCCAATAAAACAGTTACAGCTGTGCAATTCCGGGATGTCATAGAATCAAGCGAATTTCAAAACTCTGCTGCTAAAATATCTCTGGCTTTAGGTAAGGATATAACCGGAACCTCTGTGATCGCAGATCTTACTAAAATGCCTCATCTCTTAATTGCCGGAGCAACCGGCTCAGGTAAATCTGTCTGTATTAATACAATAATCCACAGTATTCTTTTTAAAGCTCGGCCGGATGAGGTCAAATTATTACTGGTTGATCCTAAAATGGTGGAACTGACAAATTATAATGGCATTCCCCATCTTATTGCCCCAGTTGTTACTGATCCCAAAAAAGCAGCAGGTGCCTTGAAATGGATAGTTACGGAAATGGAAACCCGATATGAATTGTTTGCAGCTGCCGGGGTGAGGGATATTGTTCGCTATAACTTACTGCGGACACAGGACAAAGAGAATGATTATGCCCCCTTGCCTTATGTGGTAGTAATTATTGACGAATTAGCTGATCTGATGATGGTTTGCCCTGGTGAAGTAGAGGATGCGATTTGCCGTATCGCCCAAATGGCCCGGGCCGCAGGTATACATCTTATTGTGGCAACGCAACGTCCTTCTGTAGATGTCATAACCGGATTGATTAAAGCTAACATCCCTTCACGCATTGCTTTTGCGGTTTCCTCCCAGACCGATTCCCGGACAATACTGGATCTCAATGGGGCTGAGAAATTGTTAGGCCGGGGAGATATGCTCTATCATCCGATGGGAGCTGGTAAGCCTTTGCGTGTACAGGGATGCTACCTGGCCGATAAGGAAATGGAAGATGTCGTAAAATATTTGCAGGATCAGGCCAAGCCGGAATATCAGGAACTGCCTGATTTAGAATTTTCCTCTCCACCTGAGGTTGAAGAAGAAATGGATGATCTTTTTTATCAGGCAGCTCAGCTATTTATTGAAAATGACAATGCCTCAGTTTCCCTTTTGCAAAGGCGTTTACGAATAGGATATACCCGGGCAGCCCGCCTTATGGATTTACTGGAAGAAAAAGGGGTTGTCGGGGGTTACGAAGGATCAAAGCCAAGAGAAGTGCTGCTTACCAGGGGACAATTCGAGCTCAAATATGGACGAAAAGAAATAAACGATAATTAGATTTGCGAATTACTCTGCCAGGATTTAATATTAATAGGGTAGAATAAAATTGAAAGGTATAAAGATGATTCGCGAAATTAATATAGAAGAATTGTCGAAGCTTAAAAATGCAATTCTGGTCGACGTCCGTTCTGAAGGGGAATATTCTGAAGCAACTATCCCGGGGGCTCTCAACCTTCCATTATTTAATAATATTGAAAGGGCTGAGGTTGGCACAACTTACACCCGGATATCACCTCAGGCTGCCCGTAAGTTAGGTTTGAGGTTAGTCAGTCCTAAATTGCCTCTGCTGGTGGAAAATGCTGTCATGCTGGCTGAAGCAGGTTCACTGGTCATATTTTGTTGGCGCGGAGGCATGCGAAGTAAAGCCTTGGCCAGTGTCTTGGATGTAATGGGAATAACTGTCTATCGACTGTTAGGTGGCTATAAGGCTTATCGGGCTAAAGTTTTGGCTTATTTCCAAACAAAACCAGCCTATAAGTTCCTTGTACTGAGCGGTAATACCGGCGTTGGCAAAACGGAATTTTTGCAGTGTTTGCGCCAGAAGGGCTACCCTGTGGTTGACCTTGAGAAACTGGCTAATAACCGGGGATCTGTTTTCGGGGCAGTGGGCCTGGGTTCTCCGCCTTCTCAGAAGGCTTTCGAGGCTTTGCTTTACGAAGAACTCAAATCTCTGGCGGGTTTTGGTTACATCATTGTGGAATGTGAGAGCAGACGTATCGGCAGGGTTACATTACCTGGCAGCATTTATCAGGCCTTGCAGGAGGGTACCAGGATCCTGTTATTTGATTCGATTTCTAACAGAGTGCAGAGGCTTTTGAGGGAATATTCTTCTGTACCTAATGCTTTGGAAGAAATCAAAGAAGCTCTGGAACGTCTCTTTAAAATGTTGGGGCATGCCAAGATTCGGGAATTAAAGAAAATGCTCGAACTTAATGAGCTGCAGGAATTCACGAAACGGTTATTACTGGAATATTATGATCTTTATTACGCCTATCCCAATCAGGTTTCGCCGGAATATCAGTTATGTCTGAACCATGAAAATAAAGCTTTAAGCACAGAGCAAATGTTAGACTTTCTCACAGAATGGACAGCACAATAACAACATAAATATGCGGATGGAAACAAACATGCCAGAAAAGAGGAGATTAGCATGGCTGGAGAAGGGGAGAAGCTTCGTCTTGCGAGAGAGAATAAAACATGGAGTTTAACTGAGGCGGAGGAAGTAACAAAAATCAGAGCCCGTTATCTGGAAGCATTAGAATCAGAGGAATACAATATCATCCCGGGTATGGCCTATGTCAAGGGATTTTTACGGACATATGCCCGGCATTTGGATCTGGATCCGGAAGAAATATTGGCTCTCTATAAATCATCTCGGATTTCAGAAAATAAACCTATTCTGAAAGTACCTCAATATACAGCACATTTACGTCCTTGGTGGCGGCGACCGACAATGGCAGTGGTTATGGCTTTGCTGGTAATCATTTTAGTCGTGGCGATTGCCCATTGGAGTCCGCACAGTCAGACGGCAGTTACTTATACACCTGCACCCTTGCCCAGTTCGCCGGCAGGAAATGCTGCAGATTCCTCTGACCAGGAGTCAACAGCGGCTAAATCCCCGGCTGATTCCTATTCGGACGGTCTGATTGTTCAATTGGAGTTCAATCAAAACTGTTGGCTGCTGGTCAAAGCTGACGGAAAAGTTGCTCTTGAGGGAGAATATTCTATGGGAACAACCAAGGAGATCAAAGCTTCCGATAAGATCGAATTTGTCACTGTCGGAAATGCCGGCGGACTGGTTGTCTCTATTAATGGGGCGGTTCAGCCCAGCCTGGGCGATTCGGGAGAAGTAGTCAATAATATTGTCTTGACAAAAGATACAATAAATGTTCAGTAGCAGTTACCAATAAATATTATCCGGATTTTGTTATTCCGGACAGGGTAAAGGAGAGATTTGGTTTGGCTAAAGATGCTTCATTTGATATTGTTTCTCAGGTGAATCTTCAGGAGGTTACGAATGCGGTGATGCAGGCTGAGAAAGAGATCGAACAACGTTTTGATTTTAAGAATAGCAAGTCATCTCTGAAACTTGAGGAAGACAAGATTATCCTGGTTTCTGATGATGAATTTAAACTGCGTAATGTGGTGGATATCTTGGAAAGCAAACTAGTCAAACGACAGGTATCCCTGAGAGCCTTGGATTACGGAAAAATTCAGCCGGCTGCGGGTGATACTGTGCGCCAGGAGGTAAAGCTGATCCAAGGCCTTGCTCAGGATAAAGCCAAACAGATTATGAAAGTGCTTCGTGACAGCAAGATCAAGGTGACAAGTTCGATCCAGGGTGATCAGATCCGGGTTGCCGGCAAGAATAAAGATGATTTACAAGCGGTTATTGCTCTCTTGCGGAACGAAGATTTTGATATTGATTTACAG
>DATMYJ010000259.1:0-2336 GCA_035561015.1 Desulfitobacteriaceae bacterium
GACGATAAGTGATGATATGAAAAAGATTTTTCTGGCAGGAATTGGTGCCATAGCCACAACTGCCGAAAAAACCAAGGAAGTCATTGATTCTTTGATTGAAAAAGGTGAGCTTACTGTAGAACAAGGGAAAATAATTAACGAAGAATTAAAACATAATCTTGCCGAAATCAAGAAAAAGCACTCCCCGGGTGAAAACATGGATAATCTCCTGAAACAACTGGACACTCTTAGTAAAGAAGAAATTTCTGCTTTAAAAGAGAAGATCTTGGAGATGGAGAAAAATAATGATAACCAAAGGACCTGTTTCTGAAAGTCAACAAAAGGATAAGAGTAAATCATCAGTTGCCAGATTGAGGGAAATGGGAAGTGTGCTTAAACGTCATGGGATTATTCACGGCATTTCTCCTGAGAAACTGAAAATGATTTTGGAAGACTTGGGTCCCACTTTCATCAAGCTGGGCCAGATTATGTCTATGCGTACCGATATGCTCCCCAAAAAATATTGTGATACTCTTGCTGAGCTGCGAACCGATGTGAAACCGCTGTCTTACGAAGAAGTGATCAGAATGATTGAATCGGAATACGGCAGGGGGGCTGACGAGGTTTTTTTGAAGATTTTTGAGGAGCATATCGGCTCAGCGTCCATAGCCCAGGTGCACAAAGCTGTCTTAAAAAATGGGAAGACCGTTGTTCTTAAGATACAGCGTCCCGGTATTTATCAAACAATGGAGCGGGATATCCAGTTACTGAAAAAAGCGCTTTCCTTCAATAAAATCCTGAAAATCAATATTGGAAACATAGACTTTAATATGTTCATTGACGAAATGTGGGCGACAGCTCAAAAAGAAATGGACTTTATTGCAGAAGCAGACTATATCAAAGAATTTAGCGACTTAAATACCGGTATTGCTTACATTGCTTTCCCTGAGGTAGAGCGTAATCTGACGACATCAAGAATCTTGGTTATGGAGTACATAGTTGGTGTCCAAATTGACGATCTGGAAAATCTTCGGAAAGGCGGATACGATATAAATGAAATAGGAATCAAGCTGGCCGAAAACTATGTAAAACAAATCGTAGACGATGGTCTGTTCCATGCTGATCCTCATCCAGGAAACATTTATATCCGTGCTGGCAAGATAGTCTGGCTTGATTTAGGTATGGTAGGCAGGATCACTAATCGGGACAGGATGCTTTTGAGAAAAATAGTTCTCTCTGTCGTTCAGCACAATGTAGAAGGTTTAGAGGAAGTATTCCTGGCCTTGGATACAATCAAAGGCCAGGTTAACCATACCAAGCTTTATGAAGATATCGAAAACCTGCTGGTCCGTTATGGTGATATGGATCTTGCCGATTTGCAACTTGGCCAAATCATGGAAGAGGTTAAGGATATTCTCAACTTTCATAAGATTTCTTTGCCTCCGGGAATAGCCATGCTTGTCCGAGGCGTGATCACTATTGAAGGGGTTCTGGCCTTTTGCTCCCCTCAGGTTAATTTAGTGCAAATTATGGCTAATCATATTTCTGGCAATATATTAAGAGATATCGATTTTAAAAAGGAATTACTTACGGCAGCTATATCCATAAATGGTTTTGTCAAAAACAGTCTTTCTTTACCGGAACAACTTTCCGATGTGCTTAAAATGGCCATGAGAGGACAAACAAAAATAAATATCGATTTGTCTAATGCCGATGAACCTATGCGCCGAGCCAATATCATGATGGATAAGCTGATTATTTGCTTACTCTGTTCTTCTCTGATAATCGGTTCCAGTATTATCTGCACTTCAGGTCTAAGCCCCCATTGGTACGGCATCCCGAGTTTAGGATTAGGCGGATATATTGTTGCTCTTCTTTTGGCAGTATGGCTTATCGAAAAAATCATTCGCAAAAAATAAAATGTTGAAGTTTCTTTTTGCATGCCATATTCTTATATTAAATAAATATTTTAACTGGAAGCGATGAGTGCGGGTATGCATTTGGACGCTTTTCCCCGTAGTGAGCTAATAGCGTAACCGACCATAGCAGGTCGGTTTTTGTTCTTTTGGCGAATATGAGAATATGTGGTTCTGGCCTGAAGAAATGGAGGTTGTTTATATTATGAAAGTTGTTGTCGATAAGGACACTTGCGTCGGATGTGCACGTTGTGTAAGAACTTGCCCCGATTTATTTACACAGGATGAAAAGCTTAAAGCAGTTGTTCTTGTTGAAGTAGTGCCTCCGCAAGCTATAGTATGTGCAAAAGCTGCCGAATTAATATGTCCTGTAAGTGCCATCACAACTGAGTAGTCAGTGGTAAAAGATTTTTGCTTATAAAAGAGGATTTTTCATCAAAC
>DATMYJ010000260.1:0-2294 GCA_035561015.1 Desulfitobacteriaceae bacterium
ACCTGAAAGGATGAATAAAATGCGTTTGAAGGAAAAAACACATCGAAAATTTGTTGATTATTTTGAAAAAATGTCCAGTTTATATAAAGGAAATGAGTTTGAATTAGCATATTCGGATATACAGCGGGAGACAGGTGCGGCTAGTGTAACTTTAAAAAGAGCCATTCAGTCTTTGGAAAAAGATGGCGTGATCAGGGTTCAGCCCGGACGCAATTCCCGTTATGCCCGTTTTCAGTATTTAGCTGCAATAACAGCGCTAAAAACTCCTGATACTGCTGAGCAAGATAAAATTGATCAGGCACGAGAATCAGAAACTGGTGATTTTAGATCACTGGTATCTGAGGTAAACGGATTAACTACTCAGACAGAATATTTACGCAGACGTGTTCGAATCCAGGAAATGGCGATAGCCATACTGCAGGAGCGCCTAGCCGAAATGGAGGAAAAAATAACCCGAAACAATAATTGACCAGAAAATTTGTTTATAAAATGGAGAATTAATATCTTTAAGATGATATAATTAGAGTATAAATAAGCCTGCCTTGTGCGTGTAGATTATTTTGGTTTTGATCCTATATATGATCCGGGAACTGAGCGATAGAATAAGTACTGCAGGCCCAAACAATTGGGAAGTGAGAAAGTTTTATCTAGGTGCCCACCTGCGAGAGCAGGGTCAGAAACCAGAATCTTACGGCAAGGTGGGTGAAGGTAGGAAGTCATCCATCCTACCTTCTTTTAGGTTGGAGGTATCAGGTTGACACGTATTATACTGACCAGACACGGAGAAACCCAATGGAATATTGAAAGACGTGTGCAAGGCAGACTGGATTCTCCTTTAACAGAAAAAGGTCTTGCCCAGGCCCGTAATTTAGCATTGCGTTTGCGCAGCGAGAAAATCAACTATCTATATTCAAGTGATTTACCCAGAGCATTAGCTACAGCTGAGGAGATACGCCGGGAACTCCAATTAGAGACAATTATTCCTGCACCCAGAATCAGGGAATTTTCCTTTGGGGATTGGGAAGGAAAATTATGGGATGAATTACGCACTACTTATCAGGATATTTTTAAAATATGGGATAGTACTCCCCATCTAGTACAGGTTCCTAATGGAGACAACATGCATAGTGTTACTGAAAGGGTCTGGGGATTTTTACAGGAGCTTATTGATAAACACCAGGGTGAAACTATTTGTCTGGTAACACATGGTTTAACATTAAAACTTCTGGTAACCAAGGCTTTAGGATTTTCGATAGATGAATGGCTGAAAACTCCTTTACAGTTCAACACTGCTGTTAATATATTGGAATTCAAGGAAATGAAAGTTAATCCTGTCTTACTCGGTGACTGCAGTCATTTACAAGAAACCTGGAAATTAGATTGAAATGTATTAAGAAACGAGACCAAGAGATACTTGGTCTCGTTTCTTAATATTGTAACATTAGCAGGTCTTTAGTTGCCGGCATTCCAATCCAGGTTAAAAAGATCCACTAGTTTCTTGGTAGCCTCTGCAGAAGGTACTTTCAGGGATAATTCGTGGTTGATCACGAAAGAATAGTAGGTCCAGGAAGAACTGCTTAAAATAAAGGTCTTATTGTCAAAAAGACCCAAATTAAGTCTGTGTGCTATATCTGTAGAATAGTAACGAATTTGGATACCGTGATTTATTAGTTTTTCGATTGTAAGGGGATTTGCTTTTGCTTCGTTTGGATCCAGTAATAAACGTACGTTCCGTCCCTTATCGGCAGCATCGATCAATGCTTGTACGGTATCTGTTTCACTGACTATAGCGGTTTCGATCCAGATAGTACTGGCGCTGTCATTTATTTGTTCAATAATTTGCTGTTTGATATTGGCATTAGTTGCCAAAGTAATGTTATCTTCCGGGAATAGGGAGGTTTTGGGGACAGTAACCGAAAGGGTTGTAGTAAATTCCCAATCCTTGGAAAAGACTAATGCCGCCTTCCAGGCTGCTCTCTCGCTTAATTTAACGGCTGCTGTATGGGCCTTAATATCTGTCTCAGTCCAGGCAGAACCATAAACTACGGCTTGTTCCTGATCAACTACCAGGAGCTTAACCCGTTCATATTGACCTTTGCGGGCAGGATAATACTGCACTGAAATATTTTGGGCTTTTAGTTCCTCGAGGGTTGCCTGGTTGACTTGCTGATACTGATCCAACAGAATTTTTATTTCCAATCCTTCCCGGGATTTTTGAATAAGCAGTTGAATCAAACGGGCATCATCAAATTCTGCTTGCTCGATATAAATACTTTTCCTGGCAGAATTTATTA
>DATMYJ010000261.1:0-8916 GCA_035561015.1 Desulfitobacteriaceae bacterium
TAATAACAGCAATAACCGACCAGATTCCTTAATGTCATTTATCAACAGTCGCCTGAAAAATTTGATGTGTCAAATGTCTGCGCCATAGATATCCGGAATTATTTAACCGGAGAAAAGGCTCATTTAAAGCCAAGTTCAAAAGGGAGAATAGCTACTTCCATACGTAATTTTTTCCGATACCTCCGGTTTACTTGCGTAAATGTTGATGAATCTATCTTTAAAAATTCCGTTATCGCCAGCAGTGTGGAAGTTAAATTCCGTTCCCGCTGTATTGAGCGATGAAGAATTTGAATCACTACATAGTTCATTTGATAAAAATCGGGCATCAGGAATACGAGATTATGCAATTACCTTATGCTTCACAGAATTGGG
The DNA here is from genome assembly GCA_035561015.1 of Desulfitobacteriaceae bacterium. GTDB lineage: Bacteria > Bacillota > Desulfitobacteriia > Desulfitobacteriales > Desulfitobacteriaceae > UBA2264. Next base: position 373 of record DATMYJ010000261.1, read on the forward strand.
GCTTCGGTGTGCGGAAGTTGCCGGATTGTCTTTAGATGATTTCGACTGGGAAAACAGCATTATTAACATCAAAAACACTAAGACCCATAGCAGATGGTACATGGCAAGAAGGCTAGAAACCGTACATGCCTTTGCAGTATACGCGGCTTCTATTGATCCTAAAGCACAAGTTCCCCAGACGGGAGTCTTCGGGAAATGTCGTCACTGTTGGTAACCTTAATTCATATTGTCACTATCCACCGTCATTGACGACAATCTTAAGTTTACTGCTAACCGAATTTGGCGATGGTTTTGCTGCCGTCAAACAAAGTGAACCGTTACAGTTTTGTTTCTGTCACAGTGGAATTCTGATACTAAAGCAATCCCACCTCGAGATTTATTGGCCTGTTATCCAGGCTCAGAGATTTGTCAGGCCAATGAACAGTGTAGAGCTTGCTCTGATATTTGATACATTTTATTCTGGCCAGAGCAGCACTTAAAGGATGAGTCTCAAAAAAACCAAGCATCAGGAAATCATACCTGTCAGCTTTTTCGGCCACCATTTTAAGAAAATGCGCTGCCAGTAAAACGTCATTGTTTTTGACAGCAAGCAGGGTAATACTGCCATAGTTCGCCGGAATATTCTCCGAGGGAAGATCAGGGTATCCCAGCAGTCTTAGAGGCAACTTTTTTAGATATTTATAAATTCCCCGGTATTCTGTGACAATATACTGCTTGTAACTTTGCTGATTCCAAAGGACACAGGCTGCCACAACTTTGCCCTGGCGATTGCGGAGAATATAGATATCTTTTTCTGCTAGCCCGTATAAATTCAGATCGGCCAGGGAAAAATTATAACTGCCCGAGCCGGCCTGGTAAAGACTCTTCAATTCCTCAGTATCGCCGTTTTCCAGTGAATATTCCTTATTTTTCTGCCTGGTCTGCCTGGTCTGCCTGGTCTGCAGATTCCGCCAGGCTCCGGTCCGGAAACAATAAACCGTATACTCTCCCTGGGGCCTGTATTCCGGCATATTTTTTCTCTTCTTCTCCAGCATCTTCTGGACACTTAGATTATCTTTTAAAATCGTTGTGTAATAAATATCCACTTCGTCTTTTGTCAGTTCATATAAATATTGATAAACCTCAGCAATGGACGGCACCCGCTTTCTGTACTCGCTGAGCCCTTTCAGCCCGGACAGATATCCTGTAATTTTAACTGCGCCATTGATGTAAGCCTTACGGATTATACAGGCCCCCATGCCAACAATAACTCCCTTCGCTTTATCCGTCACAATGGGAATAACAGCCTTTTCTCCTTCCAGCAGCAGGGACTTGTAAGGATCAGGGCGGCGGGTGTATAAAACAGAAATATTACCTTTAAAATCTCCGCATTCGTAGATATTCAGCAGCTGCCGGCTATCTTCGGGCCTGGCCAGGCTGATTTCATATTTATCATTTCGGCATTTCATCCAGGTTCCTCCCCAGAGGCACATTGATTTTCTCGTCGATTTCCTCTCCCAGGCGCAAATTCATGGCCCAAAATAAGGCCCACAGCAGCGGGCTGGAACGCTTTAGGCTGCTGAAGCCGCGGCTCAATAGCACGGGCAGTCTGGAAAATTCTTTTCGGGCCTGCCGGCAGTAAGAACTTAACTGCCCGGCAGCCATGTGCCTGGGTTTAAAGGCCAGTTCACCGTAATTATAATCTTCAGCCAGCCACCATTGGTCATATAAAAGCCGGCCCTCTTCCATCAACCTTTGATAGAGTAGAGTGCCCGGAAAAGGCAGCAGATGGTTAAATGCCGCAGTATAAAAATTATTTTTTTCGGCAAACTCCACCGTTTTTTCAAAGGTTTGGGGTGTATCCCCGTCGTAACCGAAAACAAAGGTCGCATAGATGCCGATTCCGGCAGCATGGATTTTTTTGACAAGTTCATTTCGTTCTCCTATAGCTGCACTCCAGGACTTGTTCATCTGCCTGAGGCTTTCTTCCTCCAAAGATTCGAACCCTATGAGGATGATTTCACAGCCGCTTTTTTTCATTTTGCGCAGCAATTCCTGGTCCTGCGCCATAGCCAGAGTTCCCTGGCCTGCCCACTTCTTGCGCAGCGGGGTTATTTTCTCAAAAAGAGCCCGGGCATTGGCACAATCGGCCATCAGGTTGTCATCCACCAAAAAATGATATTTGTGCGGGGAATCCACCAGATCACTGACGATCTGCTTATGATCCCTTTTGTAATAGACGCCCTGATAATAGCCGGCAATGGCACAAAACTCGCAGCAGTGACAGCAGCCCCGGCCTGTTTCCACCAGGGAAACGGGCAGATATTTTTTGCCGGTAAAGATACTTTTATCAGGCAGAATATCTGTAAAGGCAATCCCGCCATTATAAACCTTTTTCAGTTTATTATCCTGGAAATCCTGCAGAAGCTGACCCCAAACCTTTTCGGCATTACCTGTGAAAATACAATCCGCCTGCCGGGCGGCTTCTTCTGGCAAAAGGCTGACATGATAGCCTCCCAGAACCACAGGAACCCCACGTTTTCTGAACTCCGCCGCAATCTGGTAGCCTCTCCTGGCTGTATAGGTTTCCACTGTAATCGCCACCAAATCAGTTTTACTATCATAATCAATAAGTTCTATCCGGTCATCAAACAATTCCCTTTCGATATCCTGCGGGGTCAGGGCGTTTAAGACCGCTATCGTCAAAGGCTCCATTTTCCAGGTTCCGATGTATTTTTGCCCGGGCTTTTTACCGATAGCCGGAAGTACGAATGTTAACTTCATTTTATCACCTGCTTTTCACCTGCGGGATGTCGCTGTTGTCTGTCATTACCGCTCTGCTGAAGCGGGCAAATTTATCGGCATAGCCCTTGTAACCAGAGTTGACCAGGAAAGCCAAAAAGGGGCTGTTCTTAAATGGGGCCAGTCTTTTTAAAATGGAGCTGAATTTATAGGTCTCCCTCCAGGCCCATTCTATCCCGTCTTCCAATTCCTCCTTGGTCATTTTCCTAGGGATGTAGACACAGTGCTCTACATCGTACATGGCCCAATCCCGTTCCACGATTCTGTTCTCAGACTCCAGCTGCCTAAAATATTCTGTTTGCGGAAAAGGAGTTAGTATGGAATAGCGGGGCAGATCTATTTTGGTCTTGATCACCATTTCCACAGTTTTTTCAAAGACGGAGGTATCCTCGTCATCGCCACCAAAAGCGAAGCAGCCCTGGACAAGAATACCGGCATCGTGCAGTTTTTTCAGAAGCACCTCGTATTCCAGAACCTTATTGACACCTTTATGGATGAATTTCTGGGAGGATTGGCTGATGGACTCAAAACCGATCAACAAACCCCGGCAGCCGCTTTTCTGAAATAAGGCCACCAGCTCATCATCAATACCTATGGCTGAAGTCACCAGCCCAAACCATATTTTTTGGAGAGGGATCATGGCTGTGAACAACTCCACGGCAAAGGCTCTGTCAGCAATCAGATTCACGTCCGGGAAAAGCACTTCCCGGGAATGCAGAGCTTCAATCTCGGCTATTATTTCCTTGACCGGCCGCTTGTAAATTGTCCGGCCAAAGGCCGCCGGATAGGCACAGAAGGTGCAGGGCAGAGAGCAGCCGCGGACGGCCTCCAGGCTGTTCATAGTAATGTATCTCTTCTTATTAAGAAGTTCCCGCCTGGGGAGCACTCTGTTGTTGATAGTAAAATCGCAATCCTGTGAATAGCGGGGCTGCAAACAGCCATTTTGATAATCCCTGAGCATCTGCGGAAAGCTCTGCTCGGCAAAACCGGTGAAAACAACATCTGCATGCCGGGCAGCTTCCTCCGGCAGCATGGTGGGATGCACTCCGCCCAGAACTACAGTTTTCCCTTTGTTTCGGAAATAGTCGGCATAGGCATAGCAGCGGGAAGAGGTCCCTGTTATAGAGGTTATACAGACCAGGTCAGCCTCTAAATCCAGCGGGATGCTGCCGGCAGTTTCATCGTAAATTACAACTTCCGCTGCCAGCTCTGCCGGAACCAAGGCCGCCAGTGTTGTCAGAGTCAAGGGCGCATAGTGCAGAGACTTCCCAAAGCTGCCGTTGTATCTGTGCATAGCCCCGGCCGGAGCCAAAAAGGCTATTTTCATAAATATTCCCCCTTAAAAACCCTGTCCCAACCTCCCTGCAGATGCAAAACTACAGGCTTGATATCGCCCAGGCGCTGGCCGCGTTTTACACATTCCTCCAGATATTCCTGTCTCGGATTTCCCGTTAGATTAAAAACCTTTACTTCTTTAAGCTGACCCAATTTCCGGCAGTAATCATAATGAAAATTCTCTCTCAAGGCTTCTTCCAGTCCTGCAGGAACTCTTTCTGTCTTGGTATATAGCACATACCTGTCTGACTCCGGAGCCAGCATAAAAAAGCGGTCCTTAATACCTGATTTTTCCAAGGCAGCTTTGACAAACAATTCATTTAATTTTTCGCCAAAGAGATCGGAAACCTTGTCCTGTTTGCCTAAAAATTTGATTATCGGGATCCGGCCCCAGAAGCCTGTCACCTGAATAAGATCTCTTAACCTATAGCGATATAACCCGCCTGAGGTGGTCAGGATCACAGCGTATTCCTTGCCCTTTTCCAGTTCCTCAGCAAGATAGATCTTATTGTCCTCCCTGGCTTCAAACTCAAAAAAGTGAGATTTAAGGCTCAGGACTGCCCCTTGGGCCTCGGAGAAGGGAAAGGAGATAAAGCCCTCTGTCGCCAGAAGACCCTTGGGCTGGAGTACTGCCTCAGGAAAAATTGCCTGCAATTTGGCGGCATAATATTTAGCCCCGGCATCGCCCCAACAGCTGATTACATTTAAATTCGGCCACAATTTGCGGAATGCTTTTTCCCGGAGAAGCACCTTCACTTCCCTGCCCCTCTTTTTGTTTTGCAAGATAACCGCGGCGGCCAGTCTTTGCTCATTCTTCTCCATAAATTCCAAAAGTAAAATAAAAAGGCTGGGATTCCAAACGGATATCAGGGTTAAGTCCCGGCATGTCAAAAGCCCCAAGGCAGTCCTGTAATAAAACTCCTCCATGTTGTCTGAGCGGGTAACCACACTGGGCACTGCCAGGATGTAATTGAAGAGTTCTTTCTCCAGGTTCCCAAAATACTCCTTGTCATCCTCAAAACCAATCGGAATGCCGCCCTCGCTATACTTCTCACCGGAGTGAACGGGAGTCAGGGACCAGTAGCTCTTGCCCCATTTTATAGCTTGATAACTTGAATAGAGATCATAAAGCCAAGGCTTGAGCCCCTTTTGAAATTCTTCCTTTAAGGACCTGGTATAGGGAATAAGCTTGGAAGCGGAGGTCGATCCGCTGGAAAGCTCCAGCAGCAGTATCTCCTCTGTAGTCAGAACATTTTTTTGGCCTTTTTTTATTTTTTCCAGATAAGGCTGATAATCTTCATAAACAGTGAGAGGAACTTTTTGCTGAAATTCCTCAATTGTTTTGATCTCAGCAAAAGTGTATTTTATTCCGTAAGCAGATGATTTATTATTGCTTAAAACGCTAAACAGTTTTTCTTTCTGCACAGATCCGACATCTTTTATCCTGATATAAGCCTGATATTCCTTCCTGTACAAAAGACAGCACAGAGAATTTATCAGATAACAAATAAAACGCTCCATCATTTTGTCACTTCCCTAAAAGCAGCCTTCTTACCGCCGGCTTTAGATTGTCTTCCGTAAGCCGGGTCAGACAAACAAGATCATTTCCCATATAATAGTGCGGATTGAGCTTTAAGAAATAAACTACATCTTTATCTTTGAGCTGCTTGGCCGTTATATCGGCAACTCCGGCCTTCAGTTTATCCTTTATTCCTTTATAGACTATAACCCCACTGGCCCTATCATATTCCTCCGGATATTTGGCCCTTGCCCAGGAATTAATGATTTGCTGCTCGTAAAACGGGGTTTTCTTCTGATAATTCGGATAAAACTCTTTAAAAAACAGCGGCAGCATTTTATAAGTTTTGTAGCCCTTAGAGATCAGAAACCAGTAAAAATTCTTGTACCTTTGGCCATAGTTTGTAAAATAGGCAGCAAAGAGCTTATAAAGCTCCAGACTGCCCCAATAAGCTTTATGAATTATTGTATCACCGGAAAAAACGCCGTAAACCTTGTCCGGTCCTGACTCGACCGCCATTATTTTTTGCGTGGAAAAGCCCTTGATCTGGTTGTCGGCAGCATAGAGCAAAATGCAGTAATCTTTTTCATTCAAATCCTCATTAAACACGGAAAAACTGGTATTATCATAAAATTCTTCCATTAGAGAAAACATGATTTTTTTGTCCTCTGCAGTCAGCAGTTTAACTGCAATTACTTTTCCGTGCAGTCCCATCTTTTACTCCTTGCGCTTCATTTAAGCCCAGAATCAGGCCTTGTTTTTTAAAGGTTTCTTTGCGGAAGAGCGGATTATAGATACAATAGGTTACAAATCTCAGCGGATTTCTCATATTGGTTTTAAAGTCAAAGGCCCGATAGATTATGGCGGCCAGACTGTTGGTTTTTGTCCGGCATAAAAAAGAAACCTTTGTTAATTCGTCAGCACTCATATTCTTGGGAATAAAAGCCGCATGATTGAAGCGATAATCGCTGTGCAGCCACCATTGGCCCTCATAAAGCAGCCTTTTTTGCGCTTTTAAATCCTCGTGTAATTGTGTCCCCGGATAAGGCATCAGAATGTTATAGGCCGCGAAACAAAATTTGTTCCTGATGGCAAATTTATAGGTCTCAATGATGCTTTCTACGGTGTCAGTATCATGGCCCACTGTAAAGGCCGCCCAGGTCTGCAGACCCCATTTTCTTAATTCTGCTATAGCCTGCTCATACTTATTGGCAACATAGGACTTGTTTACTCCTTTGCCCATGGTCTTGATACTTTCTTCCCTGATAGATTCAAAGCCAATCACATGGCCCAAACAGCCACTTTTCACCATTAGCTCCATAAGTTCTTGATCTTCCAGCATATCTATACTTGCCTGACTCACCCACCTTAATTTAAGGGGGATCAGAGCTCTGAACAATTCTTTGGCTTTTTCTCTGTTGGCAGTGATATTATCATCAACAAAAAACAGGTCTTTTCTCTTCTGGCTCTTGATTTCGGCTATGACTTCCCCGACCTCCCGGCAGAAGTGGGTCTTATTGAAATAGACACTTGAGGCGCAGTAATTGCAGCTGAACCGGCATCCTCGGCTGAATTGCAGTAAGGTCAGGGGCAAATATCCTTTATTTTCAAAAATATCTCTTCTGGTTAGTACTCCTTTTTGCGGAACTGGTACGGCTGCGCAGATATACTCTTTTTTTAATTGGCCTTTTCTCAGATCCTCGATCATTACCGCCCATTTATCTTCGGCATCTCCGATCATAATACTGGTACAGTACTTTTTTACTTCCTCCGGCAAAAGCCGGGCATGCATTCCTCCCATCAGCACTGGTACCCCTCTCCGGGCATATTCTGCACTAATTTCATAAGACCTTCTGGCCGTAAATGTTTCCACAGTTATGGCAGCTAAATTCGTAGGTTCATCGAAAGGTATTTTTTCCATCCTGTCGTCATAAAGGACAACATCGATATCCCTTGGCGTCAGAGCAGCCAGAACTCCAAGCTGCAAGGGCTCCATTCTGGCCTCATCAACATACAAGTTGTGTTCTTTTCTTCCTATATTGGGTTTAATCAGCGTTATCCTCATACTTCTCCACCCAATTCCTGACCCTGTTTTGCCTTTATCTCTTTTCTGGAGATCAGGTTGGCTGCCAAAAACAGGATTATATTTTCAAGGGAGTGGGCATTGGCTCTTCTGTCAGCTAATCTTTTCCAGATATTTATATAGGAATTAAACTCATATCGGGCCTTTTTGCACTCGTTCCTCAATTCCATGGAAGTTAAATTATTTAGTTTAAGCATGGCATCACCATATTTATAAGATTCGTCCAGCCACCACTTGTCAAAGAGCAATCTATTTTCCTTTTTTAACCTTTTATAAAGAGCAGTACCGGGCATTGGCATCAGCGGATTAAAATTGGCTATGGCAAACCTGTTATCAACAGCAAATTTAATAGTATCTTTTATAGTGCGCAGAGTATCAAAATCGTAACCAATTACAAAGGTGCCATAGATCATCAGCTTACAGGCGTAAATGTTGGAGATTATTTTATGGTAATCAATGTTTTCTATATTTGCTCCCTTTTTCATCATTTTAAGGTTATCCACATTTAGAGATTCAAATCCCATTATTACTAAAGTGCAGCCACTTTGCTTCATCAGTTTCAACATACCAATATCCTGGGCGGCATCCATGCTGATCTGGCAAAACCATTTTTTATGAAGCGGTATCAAAGCTTTAAATAGCTCTTTGGCCTTTTCCTCGTTGGCAAACAAATTATCATCAATGAAAAACAGATGTTTTTCCGGCATCTTTTTGATTTCTTCAACTATCGCAGCTGTATCCCGGCATCTTATGGAATCTTTATAAAAAGCATGGATAGAGCAGAAGTCGCAGCTATATTTGCAGCCTCTGCTGAACTGAACCAGAC
>DATMYJ010000262.1:0-3406 GCA_035561015.1 Desulfitobacteriaceae bacterium
GGTAAGGGACTTATTACCTATTATCAGAGCATTTATACTAACATATTTCTAAGGGCTGCTTTCTCACCTGAATATCAAAGCGAAGTCAACTACAGCCTGTGGTTTGATGGCCGCCAGCTGTTCATTCAGGGAGCTCACACAGCGCACTGAGCGCGGGAAAGAACAACAGGGCATATCAATAATAGTGGTTACACCACCGGCAACAGCCTGACTGGTGCCGGTTTGGAATGTTTCGCGATGGGTGAAGCCTGGATCCATGAAGTGGGTGTGAGAATCAATACAGCCCGGAATAGTCAGATTTCCTTGGGCATCAACAATATTGTCAGCTTCCAGACACTCAGTATTTACCAGAAATCCAGCGATCTTTCCATCCTTGACCAATATGTTGGTCACAACCGTATCATTGCCCTTCATGGCGGGAATCATGGTATTCCTGACAATCAAATCATACTACATAGTTTTCTTCTCCCTTTTTTAATCCCATTGCGAGACAAGATCTTACTAACACCCCTCTTATCTATTTTTGTTCAAAATATATTCTCCGGTCTGTGTGTGCAAAACGTTATGTTTAGTATCATTATCGTTTAAATACGACTATTTGTAAATAATCAGGAGCTTACTTCTGGGGAAAATCCAAAAAGTCTTCGTTTTCGGTAACCAGCAACTCCGTAATTCTGACATCAGGAAATCCCAAACGGCCAGCGGCATTCAGATACTCCGCCAGAGCAGAATATTTTTCCTCAGGAAAAACACTGGCTTTAGCCAATTCTACGCAACTGTAAGCATCAGCGCTGACCTTCAGATAACCATCCCGGCATTTTAAAGCATATAATTTCACCGCATCTCTTCCTTTCACTTACTGCTAACGTAATTTCTGCTTTATCAGCAGTTAGGTAAAGTACCCAGGCAATTATTGCAGAGCAGCATCTTGCCGGACTATTTCTTCCAGTTTGCTCCGGCCCTTCTCCCGGTCATGATTCTGTTCCTCTACCCACTGGCGCAGCTTAGCCATCGCCCGTCCGGAATTTATGGTTTCCTTGGCTTGGTGGTATCCTTCCCCTATGCTCTTGCAGCGGTCAGTCAAATAGAGGATTAAGGCCGCATTAAGACAAACAATGTCCGAACAAGCTCCCCCGTCTTTGCCGCTTAATATCGCAATCAGACGGGCAGCCTCCTGCTCCCTCTGGGCCAGCGGCGATATTTCTTCTCTGGTTGCTCTTCTGATACCGAATTCCTCAGGCAGAAAAGAATAGTTCACAATACTGCCATCTTCTTTTAATTCTGCAACAAAAGTTTCTCCCAAAGTAGATGCTTCATCAATACCCTGAGTGCCGTCTTCAGACAGGCCGTGGATAACAAGAGCTTTTTTGTAGCCAATTTCCTTCATAACCATCGCCACTGGTTCCAGCATTTCCCTGGCATATACTCCCCGTACCGCATATTGGGGCAGAGCAGGATTAGCCAAAGAAGCTGCAATATTGAGGACGGACCCAAAAGAAATCTGGGAAAGAATACGACCTAAAGCCTGGGGATGCACCTTGGGACTCATGCCATTGAAAATACCAATCCCAGCCTTTTCAATACTTCTTTTAACAATATCGGAGTCACACTCCACATCAACGCCTAATTCTTCCAGGATATCGACGGTTCCACAAACTGAAGTGATAGCCCTGGCTCCGTGTTTAGCCATCGGGATTCCTTCAGCCGCAGCAATGATAGAGGCAGCAGTGCTAATATTGAAGGTTTTTAAAGAATCCATTCCCGTACCACAGTTATCTGCCAGAGGGAAAGCGGCCTCAGGACTTACTTTCACTGTATCCAGCTCATAGATAGCTTCCCAAACTCCAGCAATTTCTTCAGCCGTAGCCCCTTTTGCAGTAAGCGCAGCCAGGAATGCCCCCTGATGCATATCAGATTGTTCATTATTCAAAATTTGATAAAACATCTCCCTGGATTCACTTCTGGTCATATTCTCGGAATTAATAAGTTTGGTCACCATACTACCAAATGCTTTGGATTTTTCTGCAGACATATCATATACCTCCTCAATTTTTTGAGTCATTTAATTAGTATTCGATTAAGACAGACATTTCCGTCTTATTGCGTACCATCTCCAGCCCCTGTAATATTTCGGCTAAAGATATTTTTCTGGTAATCATGTTTTTTACCGCAATTATGCCCTCAGCTATCAGGCTCAAGGCCTCTTGGTTGTGACCTACAGAACAGCCATAGGCCCCGGAAACAAACAGCTCTTTGTAGTGAATGAGATTTAAATCTTTTTCGGGAAAACTACCCCCCGTCAAACCGCTGAAAAAACCCAAACGTCCTCTTTTAGCCAAGAGATTTATTCCCTGGATAAAGGGCTCCGAACCAGGACAACAGGGTATGACTACATCCGCACCCCCGCCCTTAGTTATCCTCATTATTTCTTCAGGCATATTTCTCTTGTGGGCATCGAGCAGATAATCAAATTCGTAATTTGCGGCCTTCTTCAATCTCTCTTCTTTTTCTTCCAGAAGGATTATCTTCCTAACACCTCTGGCTTTAGCTAATTTGGCATTTAAAATACCCAAAGGACCGGCTCCAATAATAAGGAGCTGATCTTCCTTATTTACTCGCAAAGATTCCTGCATGTTCACACAGCAAGCCAAAGGCTCCGTCAGCGCAGCCTCAGAAAATGACAGTCCCTCCGGAATAGGCTGCAGCACTCCATTGTTCACTCCAGAAGCAGGTACCAAAACATATTCGGCAAATCCTCCGTTTATATGAAATCCCATAATCTGCATGGAATTGCACAAATTATCCTGGCCAAGCAAACAATAGCTGCAGGTGCCACAGGGAATTCCGGGAGCCACCTGTACTCTGTCTCCTTTGGAAACCGAGGTAACGCTACTGCCGATTTGGGCAACCGTTCCGGCAATTTCATGTCCCAGAATCCTGGGCAGCCTTAAATCCCGCTGACCCTGACTAAAACACTTCATATCCGTCCTGCAGATACCGCAGACCCCTAATTGGACCAAAACCTCACCTTGGCCACATTCCGGAATCGGCCTATTTTCCAGTATTAATTCTTCCAGTCCCTTCAATACCGCTGCTTTCAATTTGTCCCTCCTTAAAAAAAATAAAAATCCACAGCCAAAGCTGGCGTGGATTTTCCATCATCCTCACCTACCGTTTTCCTCGAAACGGTTAAGTCAATTTCAGGCAGGTCTCCTGACTCAGGTTCATCATTCTAATGCCACCTTCCCCCTTGCGGAGTGGTCCTGGCATCAATTCACCTTCACAGTGGCGGGCCCGCCCGGGAATTACACCCGGTTCCCTATTCTTCCTCCTGCAAGGACACCTGAAATATATTAATTTTCACAATAATTATATTTAACAAACCATCTGCTGTCAATTATCATTT
>DATMYJ010000263.1:0-4386 GCA_035561015.1 Desulfitobacteriaceae bacterium
GTATTATGAAGAATTAGGTGAGGAAGTAGTCGTAAAGCGCAAGGATGCCTGCACACTGCCGGATATCGAAATCCTTAATCCGGAACTGATTGTCATATCTCCCGGCCCTTGCACCCCGAATGACTCACCTATTTCAATGGAAATAATCCGGCACTTTCAAGACCGCATCCCCATTCTCGGGATATGCCTTGGCCACCAGGCTATTGGCCAGGTTTTTGGCGGAAAAGTTGTTCGGGCCAAGGTACCAGTCCATGGCAAAACCTCTTTGATCAGACATAATAAACAAGGCGTTTTTCTCAATCTACCTGATCCGCTGCTCGTTACCCGCTATCACTCATTAGCCATCGAGCGCTCAAGTTTACCGTCAGACCTTATCATAACCGCCGAAACAATTGATGATCAGGAAATAATGGGTTTCCGTCATAAAACCTTTCCAATCGAAGGCGTTCAATTCCATCCTGAAGCAATATTATCGGAAAAAGGTCATGAATTATTAAGCAATTCCCTAAACAATGCCCGCCAATGGCAAAGTTCCCTTATTTCTCCCTGGCAGACACGTACTTTGACTGTATCTCTTCCCCCACATTTGTTATTTCCGGCCTTCAGCCAATGTTTAGCCCCCTTTTTTTTAGACAGTGGAGAAAAGTATCCTGATTTGGGACGTTATTCTTATCTGGGTGCCGATCCTTTTCTTCAAGCCAGCGCCTGCGCTGACTGGATAGAATTGACACGACCGGAAACTTCTCAAGTCGAAAAATATTCCAGCAAAGAATGCTTCAGTCTCAAGATTCTGGATAAGCTGCATGCTCACTATCAGGTGAAAGCAGCTGCTCCCTTTCCTTTTTCAGGTGGAGCCATAGGTTTTTTCAGTTACGACTTGAAAGATGAACTGGAACCACAGCTTCCGCACCTCACCAAGAATGATATTTCTTTGCCACACTGGCGCTTGGCTTGGTATGATGGAATCGTGATATATGATCATCTCGAAATGGTTTACTACTTAACAGCTTGCGGCATGATGGAAAATGGAGAATGCTGCCCAGCCTTAGCTAAAAAGCGCCTGGACAAACTGGAAGAATTGCTTGCAACCTTCAATCGACTCAAGTCAACTATTCTTTCGGCAGAAATTTCCCCTCTGCCAGGCCCAGAAGAACAAATAGTCCTGGCCTGTGTCCCCAAAGAAGAATATTTAGAGGATTTAAAACGTGTGATAGATTATATTTTAGCCGGAGACATTTATCAGGCTAATCTGACCCAACGTTTCACTCTTTCCTGGGATGGCGATCCCTGGTTTCTCTATCAAGTGCTTCATAAAATAAATCCCGCTCCTTTTGCCGCCTTTCTCCCCTACCCTGATTTTAAAATCCTCTGCAGTTCTCCTGAACGCTTTATCCGGATTCAGAGTAATGGTGTTATTGAAACTTGTCCTATCAAGGGAACCCGGCCGCGAGGGTCATCCGCTGCCGAAGATCAGGCTTTAGCACTGGAGCTTCAGGATAGTGTCAAGGATAGGGCTGAGCTTACAATGATAGTGGATTTAGAGCGAAATGATCTGGGCAGGATTTGTAAAGCAGGGACAGTTAGGGTTCCTGACCTTATTCGTTTGGAAAAATATCCTGCTGTCTGGCACTTGGCCGCTACTGTCAGCGGTCAATTAAAAACCAGACTTTTGCCCAGCGAAATCCTGCAGGCTGTCTTCCCGGGCGGTTCAATTACGGGTGTACCCAAAATCCGAGCAATGGAAATAATTGAGGAGCTGGAACAATACAAACGCGGTATTTATACCGGCAGTATCGGATATCTGGGGTTTGATGGCGCCTGGGATCTCAATATTGTTATCAGAACTATCATTCTTAAAGATGGCCAGGCTTATGTTCATGCCGGCGGAGGCATAGTTGTTGATTCTCAACCGGAACAGGAATACCAGGAATCTATAGTTAAGGCCGAAGCCCTTTTCACTGTGTTAGGAGGAATACTGGATGAATAGTGTCACCCTTCCTGCCGATGATCGTCTCTTACTTTTCGGCTACGGACTTTTCGAAACAGTTTTAGTTACTGCCGAAGGGCCCCGGCTTCTGCGTGCTCACTGGCAGCGAATGCAAGATGGAGCTAAGGTCCTTAACCTGTCTTTGCCTGACTTTTCCGACTGGTTAGAGCAAATCGATCATTTTCTGCTTGCTATTCCTTTGAAACCACCCTATGCATTACGGCTAACCTTAAGCGGTGGGTCACCTGCTCAGAATCATCCTCCTCGCCTTTTATTGCAAAGTCGCCCATTTTCATACACCGCATCCCAATATGAAAACGGCATCCGAGTCTATCTGTTACCTTCCCCTCACAATGAACACTCCCCTCTCACCAGAATTAAATCCACCAACTACCTGGAAAACTTATTAGCCAAAGAAGAGGCTGTAAATAACAATGCCGCCGAAGGCCTATGGTTTAATTGCCAGGGATTTCTGGCTGAAGGAACCATGAGTAATATTTTTTTTGTTTGCAAGCAAACTCTTTGTACTCCTTCTTTGGCTTGCGGCTGCTTGCCGGGAACCAGGCGGGCACTTATCCTCCGGCTGGCGGCCCAACTGCAGATTCCGGTAATTGAAGGTACTTTTACTCGCGATGACTTATTACTGGCTGAGGAGGTATTTCTCAGCAATGCTCTCATGGGAATTATGCCAGTTCAGAGAATAAACAATCATTCTTTTCAAGTGGCTCCTTCCAGCCATCCTGCTTCTCTGACCAGAATTCTGGAGCGGGAATTCAGCCAATTAATTGGAAATACTCCCTGATTTCTGATACCCTTTATAATATGATAATGAAGCAGTTGCTAAAACAAACCTGACATTTAACCGGATATTCCAGGAAGTTTATTAATTTTCTGATGTTTATGGGAATCTGCAGAAATGTCTGAAAGCCTGCCCCCAAAAATGCTGCAATATTAATATTAACGAACACTGTGGTAATAAGGCAGCAGATCGAAGAGTCTTTAGTCCTTAATAAGTTGTAACCTATTGTCTGTAAATTCCCTAAAATGTTATAATAACTTCAGAAAAATTACTATGAAGTTGCAGTAGATTTATTTGAATTACAGGTTGTAACAATGGCACAAGCGAACAAAATTCGCAAAAAAATCATAGGACTTATTTTCTGTCCAAGAGGAGATTAACAGATGAAGCTGACTTACAAACATATAGAATTTGCCAAAGGTTTATCCCATATCGTCATGGAAGATAGCGAATCTCCCAATCCGGAACTTGTTCATTATGTATTGGTACTCAGTAATAAGGGGACCCTCTGGGTTGATGTTTTTTGGCCTGCTGATGAAGAGGCAAATAGTTCCAGCCGCATTATACAGGAACAGCAGTTCTGGCAAACTTTCCGGGAATGGCGCTTACGCGGGATATCTATGGGGGAC
Organism: Desulfitobacteriaceae bacterium; assembly: GCA_035561015.1. Taxonomy (GTDB): domain Bacteria; phylum Bacillota; class Desulfitobacteriia; order Desulfitobacteriales; family Desulfitobacteriaceae; genus UBA2264. The sequence continues at coordinate 3,416 of DATMYJ010000263.1, forward strand.
AGTGGGGAAGTGGCCGAAATGTTTAGCCGTCGGCGTCTGGCAAAAACAAATAAAGAGGCCTAACACAGCGATGGTGCCCGCCTCTCAAAATATTTCTTGTATATTTTTCTTCCTGCCTGAAGTCTTTCTTTGCTTTCTGCTAAAGCATCAATTCCTTAGGCGGGAAGCGGTCCTCTACCCACTTCCGCACCCACTGAGGATCTTTGGTAACAACAAAAACTTCTTGTACAGAACCATTACTTTTCAATAAAAGTTTACAGCCGGTAGTTGTTTCATATTTATATGTGACTCCTCTTTCCGGCGAACGGCTTGTCTCTATAACACCCGGTATAATATCGTCGATCTCCGGATTGTTCCCCAGATCTTCCAGCCAGTCTAAACCATTTTGGATAATGCTGTGTTCCCGTTTTACTTTGTGCCGGCGATATTTCATCTTATTTACCGCGCTCGTTAAAAAAATGATGATTCGCTGCTATTTGACCGTTAATTATTTCTATTGTACCCAGGGAAAACTGTTTTTCCCTTCTTTTGTCTGTCGCTGATCCCGGATTAAAAAGCAAAATATTATTTTGCCACCCCCAATAAGGCTGATGACTGTGTCCAAAAACTATAATATCCGGTGTCTCCTCTGCAAAGGCATTATAAGCCCGTTCTTGAACCGTACTTCCGATACCGGCGTTGCCATGTATCAATCCTATCTTCAATCCGCCAAAGTCAACTAAATCCCGGCCAGGCAGATCAGCAAGCTCCCAATCGCAATTTCCCCGTACTGCCCTGACAGGTGCCAAAATTGTTAAATCAGCCAAAATTTGTGCGCTGACAATATCCCCGGCATGCAGGATCAGATCAACTCCCTGCAAGGTGTCCCAAACAAAACCCGGCAAATATTGACCTTCACGCAAATGGGTATCTGACAAAACTCCTATGCGCATTTTATCTCCTCCACCTTATTTTCAAACCCGGTAATCAAT
>DATMYJ010000264.1:0-3395 GCA_035561015.1 Desulfitobacteriaceae bacterium
GTTCTAAACATTAAAGCAGGCACCATCAAATATAAACCTGCTGCAGAAACAGATTTTATGTCCATATGGAGTAATTTTTGTCCAATATAACCTACTAAAAATATCAGGCACACCGGGAGAATCACATTTAAAATCGCCATAAATATTAGCCTCCGCCGAACCAAATTTTTCTGTCTTACCAGAGTAGTCAAAAAAACAGTTTACGCCCTGCTGCTTTGGACCACTCCAGCTCCTCCGGTTGCCTCTCTTCGCCAAGTTGGTTTAGAATGTTGGAATTATTGTCTTGACAATTGGGGGCACCGTATTTTGCCTGACTGCTATATCGTCATAATACTCTAAATTTACTATATTTACACCTTCTTTGTCACAGCTCTCATCATCAGTTGTGACTGAAACATGTTAAAATAAAATGTAAGGGAGGGATCAGTCAAATGAATGTTATAGAGGCATTACAAGAACGTCACTGCACCAGGGCTTACAAGCCTAGAGCTGTTGACCGCGATACCATTCTTAAAGTATTGGAAGCCGCGAATAATTCTCCTTCGTGGGCCAATACACAACCTTGGGAATTCTATGTCGCTGCCGGCGAGCCATTAGCTCGCCTCCGTGAAAGATATTTGGAGAACTTTATGAAAGGAGCATCTCCTAATCCAGATATTCCTATCCCACAATCTTGGCCGGAGGAACATAAAAAACGCATCTTTAACCTGGGCGCGGAACGTTTTGCGGCGATGGGAATTGAGCGGGATAATAAAGAGGGCCGCAATGAAATATATATGAATAATTTTCGCTTTTTCGATGCCCCAGTCGTAATTTTCGCCTGCCTGGACCAAAGTTTATCCCCATGGTCGCTCTTTGACATGGGTTTAGTTTCGCAGAGCCTGATGCTGGCTGCTCAGCATTACGGACTAAACACGGTTCCGGCGATTTTGTTTGTAGGTTATCCAGAAATTATTTGCCAGGAACTGCAGATACCGGCTCATCTCAACATTGCTATTGGCATAGCAATTGGCTACGGCGATCCAGACAGTATTCAAAACAAATATCTGACAACCAGACGCCCGATTGCAGAGTTCGTAAAACTTGTCGGCATTTAGTAATGGTTCAGATCCATATCTAAAATAAACTGCAAGCCATATGAAGAAGGTGACGAAATAGAACTATTAAAAGCTGAGGGGAGGTAGTATTTTTGAAGTTTTTTGCCTGTCTTGTTTTGACTTTATCCCTGTTCCTAAACGAGTGTTCCCAAGGAGTTCAGGATATTTCCAGTAATACTGCATCCGCTCAGATTTTTCCGATTTCTCAACTTTCTCAAACCTCTCCAATTCAGAATATGAAACAGAGTTTGGAGGAACCGTTAAAGATAACTAAACCTTCTGAGGTTTTTGAGATAAAAGGCATCTCGGCAAAACTCACGGAAAAAGAGAAAAATTCCATTGACAAATGGAAACTCGAAATCACTCAAACGATCAGTAACAATCAGGGTACTGCTTTCTTGAATGGGAATACACCGAAAAAATTGGTAGCGCTTACATTTGACGATGGCCCTGATCAGGTAGTTACACCTAAAATTCTGGATATCCTGAAACATAATCAGGTTCACGGCAATTTCTTTTTTATCGGAAGCAGTGTTAAGCTTTTTCCCTCAGTTGTAAAAAAAGCCTATGACGAGGGAAACCTGGTGCTAAGTCATGGTTTTGAACATTCCAATTTTACGAATAAAACCGAATCCTTTATCTGCGATGAATTTAACAATACAAATAATGCCATCTGTAGCATCATTGGCAAGACTCCTGTAATCGTTCGTCCGCCCTATGGAATAATTAATGAAAACGTATTAAATGCGGCAAAATCACAGGGATATAAACTAGTCATCTGGTCAACTGATACTTTCGATTGGTCGCAAAAGGATAAAAGCAATATAGTCGATAACGTTATTAATAACGTTCGGCCCGGAGAAATTATTTTAATGCACAGTAATGGGGATAAAATTTCTACTGCTGAAGCCCTTCCATTAATTATAGAAGGCCTTCAAGAGAAGGGATATACGATTGTAACCCTGGATTTGCTCCTAAACACGAATGCCTATAAGTAAGATGGCCATTGGCTTCTAAGGATAAGCTGTAACACAAAAACCGACCTGGTGTGGTCGGTTTTACTATTAGCTCACTTTGCGGGAGCATCCAAAATGTACCCTGGCATTCATTGTCCCTTAATCCTTAATAAGGTAACTATTTTTTCTAAGAAGTGTACCCGCCTTGATACAGCATCAAAAATCCATCTGGTATAATCTTCTAATTAATAAGTGGGAGCATTATCTTCTGGGAATTAGTATAAAGCATTGAGTTATCGCCAAGCACTTCAATATACAATATATCCTTGGCGAGCACTCTGACATAGATATCCCGCTGTTTAAAAATCACATATTCCTTGTCGTTTTCGGATACCGGCTTGATCTGGTAGCCGCAGAGCAGTTCTATTGCCCGAAGTACATCCCGAGCGTCATATGTCCTGGGAAAATAATCATAACATTGTATTTCCTCAAGAACCTCGTTGAGATGCATTCTCTGGCCAGTCAACACAATGATCCAGATAAACTCATAGCCGGGAATTCTCCTGATTTCCTGGGCTAGTTCAATTCCTGTTTGCTCTGACAGGTTGTTGTCCAGGATAATCAGGTCTATTTTTTGTTCTCTGACCAGGTTAAGGCCTTCCTGGGCTGTAGCAGAACCAAAAAAATTGTAACCCGCTCCGACAGATTCAATATTGTATTTCATCCTGTCTAACTGTTCCCAATCATCTTCGACCATTAAAATATTCGTCACAATAATTCCCTCCTCTGCCTAAACAAATAAAGAGTACTTGGCTTGGGCCAAACATTTGGCGCAAGCCTTCGTTGTAATTGTGTACCGAAAACCATCCTTCACTTCCTTAAATACCAAAAAGAACTGCAGCATAAGCCACAGTTCTATTAATCATCTAATGAACTTCCCATGGCAGCCAGGCTATCATAGCATTTTCATGCCTTAGACCCTTGGTTTTGCGTCCTTGCCTTTCGACAAGTTTGCCTTTTTCATGCTTTCAAAAATATTTAGATTATTTAGTTAAATTCATTCTAAATAATCTTTCCCCAAATGTCAATACTTATTTGTTAATGGTGTGTTGTTTTCGCTGTCGTATCTTTTTTTATTTTGGAAGCTGGGTTCCTCGCCTTTACCGGCACAGACGGGTTAATATCCGGAATTAAAGAGTAAGCATAACTGTAACCAGTTATTCTTTCTAACCATTTTCTGGCATCTTCTAAACTGAGAGGAATAATTTGTTCCTCAGGATATTGCGAATCCTGACCGCCTCTCGCAAACAAGAAAAATTCCAAGGGACTTTTGCGATACATA
>DATMYJ010000265.1:0-3046 GCA_035561015.1 Desulfitobacteriaceae bacterium
ATATAAATGAATGGAGCGAGGGGTGTTCCCCTGCCAGTTATTGGGTTTTCTATTATCCGCTTCGGAATCTTACTTATATGAATTTTGAAGAAGCAGACGGATATTCAATCGCAAAACCTAAAAACGAAAGCGCTTCTAGAACTTATTGGGGACTTGAAAAGGTAACTACCAAAACTATGGATCTGTTTAATGTTACTTCTGATAATTTGCAAGAGTTAATTTTTGGTAACTTTGATAAATTGCGTGAAAGAGAAGAATGAATTTAGGCAAATGTCATGCGACCGATACGAATATGGCTTGGATTATATCTATCTTGGCGCCAACATTGACACTACTATAATAGCTGGGCGTGCGGGCTGGGGCCGTTGCTTTGAGATATAAGCAGCGGCTTTTTTATTGGGGAAGTGTTTCCGGGGAACTGCTGAGAAAGCTATGTTAGACAAATAATAAATATATCAGCCAAATTGAATAGATAGAGAATTCACAATATTGCAGGATTTGGCAATGGAAGAAGGAATATATGGGATTTTGGCGAAAAAAGTAAGGTGCGGTTTTAAAGCCGTTAAAGTTCGTCTGTCATATTCATAGCCAATATCGCAGGCGAGAAATTCTTGATAATCATTCACTCCTGAGGAGCTGACATAATTGGCCATCGAATACAAACAAAGCGGAAAACTGAACAGTGTGGCTGAAGATCTCTTTGTGGAATTATTCTGCGAGACCTTCGGTCCGGAAAAATCTCAGTACCTGTTTCTCCAGTATCCTTTCACAGATATCTACGGGAACAGGCGCCTGATTGACTTTGCTCTGGAAAATGAAGACCTGCGCATAGCAATTGAAATAGACGGGGAGACCTACCACAATCCGAGCAAGGTTTCCCGGAATAAATACTATGATGACCTGACCAAACAGAACAGCCTGATCTACCAGAATTGGAAAGTCTACCGCTGGGTCTACGGGCAGCTGAAGAACCAGCCGGAAAAAGTCAAAGACGAAATGCGGACATTTATCGGAGAAATGCCGCTCTTCCGGATGCTGGAAGATTATCTGCCCAAGCAAAAAGGCCAGACTATCGAACTCAAATCCCACCAGGAGGCTGCTCTGGCGAGCCTGCAGGCTATGCGCGAGCGGGGCGAGAGCATCGCCCTGCTTTATCATGCCACCGGCACCGGCAAAACAGTTACGGCAGTCAGTGATGCCAAAAGACTGGGTAAGAGAACCTTGTTTCTGGCTCATACCCGGGAACTGATAACCCAGGCCCGGCGGACCTTTCATAAGATCTGGCCTGAAGCCGGGACGGGATTGTATGTGGCTGAAGAAAAGAATAAAGATGCCTATGTGGTCTGCGGCAGCATCCAGAGTGTTGCCCAGAATCTGGAGGATTTCCAGGCAGATGATTTCGATTACCTGATTATTGACGAATGCCATCACGGGGCTGCCGGCAGTTACAAGAAAATTCTGGGCTATTTCAAACCGGAATTTACCTTGGGGCTGACTGCCACACCGGAAAGGACAGACGGGGAAGACCTGCTGGAGATTTTCCAGAATATAGCCCATAAACTGGATCTGCAGACAGCCGTAAATCTGGGGGAGCTTGTCCCGATCAGATGCGTCCGGGTTAAAACCAATGTTGACCTCTCTACGGTGAGGATTAACGGCATCAAATATCACTCCCAGGACCTGGAGAGCAAACTCTTTGTCCCGGAAAGAAACAAAGTTATTGCGGAAACCTACCTGCAATACGGCGATCACAGAAAAACGGTTGTTTTCTGTGCCTCAGTCCGGCACGCCCAGGAAATTGCCGAATTGTTCCGGCAAAACGGCATTGAGTGTGCGGCTGTTTCCGGGACCATTAAGTCTTCGCAGAGAACAAGAATCCTGGGGCAGTACGAAAGTGGGGATCTCAGTGTTCTCTGTGCCTGTGATCTCTTAAATGAAGGCTGGGACAGTCCCCGGACCGAAGTATTGTTTATGGCCCGGCCGACCCTCTCCAAAACTCTTTACCTGTAGCAGCTGGGCAGAGGGATGCGCAAATCTCCGGGCAAGGAATACCTGATGGTCTTTGATTTTGTGGATAATGCCAATATGTTCAATCAGCCCTACTCCCTGCACAGGATTTTTAACATCATGGACTATCGGCCAGGGGAATATGTAGTTGCTTCACCAAAAGACTTTGAGCTGGACCAGGATTTGATTGCCAAAGGGGAAAAGCCGGCAGTATACCTGGATTTCCCGATTAGTATCACTGATTTTGAACTGATTAACCTCTTCAACTGGCAGGATGAAGTCAAAAATCTGATTTCCCAGCTGGAGTTTGTCCGCATGGTGGATGTGCAGGCGGAAACTGTGGAACGGTATATAAGGGAAGGCCGGATTGCCCCTGACCTGGAGGTTCCGCTGGGAGACAAGAGAACTTTTAAATATTTCCGGGAGGAAACAGTCAGAAAATATGCCGGCCAGTTCGGCTGGGACCTGATTAATCCGGCCAATATGAAAGACAAGTTTATGGAGATGGTCAGGACTATGGATATGACTTTCTCCTACAAGCCGGTGCTGCTTAAAGCGATGCTGGAGCATGCCGAGGACAACGGCAGGGTACTGGTTGAGGATATCGTCAATTATTTTCTGAATTTCTACAGTGTCCGTAAAGAACAAGGCCTGGTTGTGGAGAAGAAAACAAGCATCTACTGCAAGGTCGGGTTTACAAGAAAGGATGCCGAAAGAAATATCTTTACCAATCCTTTCAAAAGATTCGAAGACATGCGCTTTTTGAAGAGATGCCGGGAAATCGAATATGTGGAGTTTAACAGGCATATCTGGAAAAAATTATCTGCTGAAGAAAAGGAATGGATTGTTCAGCATTGCGATACGAAGCTGGAAGAGTATTTTGGGAAGAGGGTAGGAAATTCCTGAGTGAGAGTTTTTGATGTATTCCATAAGGAAATCTGTTGAATTCCCAAAAGGATGATTGTCTTCTTGTTGAGCAGGATACTGATGAAAGAGTGAGCTAACTTTATGGCCAACCGATTAAAAAATATTTAGGAAA
>DATMYJ010000266.1:0-3094 GCA_035561015.1 Desulfitobacteriaceae bacterium
ATGTCTGGATCATGACACCATACTTAATTTTGGGAAGCGTTATTTTACGAGCTATGGTCTATGCTGCCGACAGAGGCGTTGAAGTTAAACTAATAATTCCGCATATCCCAGATAAAAAAATTCCTTTCTTAATAGCCAGAAGTTTTTATCCGGAATTAATAAATGCAGGTATAAAAATATATGAGTACACGCCTGGTTTCATGCATGCTAAAATCTTCGTCTCAGATGATCGCGTAGCAACTGTCGGATCTTATAATATGGATTCCCGGAGTTTCTATCTTAATTATGAAGTGGGTACATGGCTTGCCCTTTGCCCTGCGATAAAAGAAATCTCTGAAGACTACAAGAATACACTGCAAGCATGTCAAGAAATAAAACTATCGGATTATAAGTCATTTTCCTTCACTAGCCGTATTATTGGAAAGGTTCTGCGCATATTTGGGCCTCTATTGTAGATAATGGTATAAGAAAACGCTAAGCCTTCAATGCCTTTTATTATTTTAGTAGTCCTGCTTTATAGTTTGGTAAGATAATAACATATAAAACCATCAGCCTACAGTAACCATTTACCCCTGGAATCAAGGAGTTCAGGTTGTATTAATTTCAAAACTTACCCATGAACTCATTGATTCTTAAATCTCCCCCCTTTGTAGAAGAGATTCTTGGCTATTTCAGCCGAAGTAATGTACAGCAGGAGGATAAAACCTAAGGCAGGATAAAATGCTGCTGGTAAGGGCACAAATCCGAAAAGTGGAGCCAGGAAACTGTACGGAAAAATAATTATGACGACGTCTACAGCAAGAGTTGTCCAAAGCAGTGCCTTTCCAATTTTACTGCGAAAAAATGGCTTGCGGGTACGAATTACCAATACAATCAGCGAGGCGGACAGGACCGATTCGGTAAACCAGCCGGTTCTGAACTGCTTAGTGGTGGCATGCAATAAGAATAAAAGGGTTCCAAAAGTCAAGTAATCAAAGACGGAGCTAAGGAGACCAAACGTCAGCATAAATTTGCGGATAAACTTGATATTCCAGCGGCGAGGTCGAACGATCATTTCTGGGTCCACATTATCTGCAGCGATTGTCATTTCCGGCAGGTCTGTCATCAGGTTGGTCAGCAGAATCTGCGTCGGTAAAAGGGGTAAAAAGGAAAGAAAAAGCGAAGCCCCTGCCATACTGAACATATTTCCAAAATTTGCACTGGTGGCCATAAAGACATATTTCAGAGTATTAGCAAAGGTCACCCTGCCTTCCTTAACTCCCCTGATTAATACGCTCAAATCCTTTTCAAGCAAGACAATATCGGCAGCATCCTTGGCTACATCAACGGCGCTGTTAACCGAAATTCCGACATCAGCGGCATGCAAAGCGGAAGCATCGTTGATGCCATCCCCCAGGTAGCCTACAACATTTCCTGCTTTCTTGAGAGCTAAAATGATTCGTTCTTTTTGATTAGGTTCGATTTCTGCAAATAGATCAAAATTGCCTAACTTCTGTCTGAGCGCTTCGTCACTCATCTTGTACAACTCCGGACCCGTCAGCGGCGCGGGGTTAGCCAGCCCGATCTGCTTGCCAAGGCTCATGGCAACCAGTTTGTTATCTCCTGTTATGACCTTGAGGGTTATTCCCATATCCTTGAGTTTAGTAACAGTCTCGATTATACCTTCTTTAGGTGGGTCGTTAAGAACCAGAAATCCTAAGAATGTCATCTCGTTTTCCTGATTTTTGGGTTCTGTATTGTCAGCCTTTTTGTAAGCTACTCCTAAAGTTCTGAGTCCCCTTGTTCCCAGGTCTTCAAAAACTGTCTGAATTTGGGTAAGCACCTGTTGAATAGGGACAACGGTTTCATTAGGCCCCTCTGCAAAGGAGCATACATCTAAAACATTGCTTAAGGCTCCTTTAGTGATCAACATTGTTTTCTCTTCTGATTTAAGCAGGATACTCAGCCGTTTTCGAATAAAATCATAAGGAATTTCGCTAAGCTTTTCGTAGTTCTTTAAGTCGAACTGTTTGTGGCTTCTGATGGCCTCGTCAATGGGGTTGGCATAGCCTTTCTCAAAGGAAGCATTTATATAGGCAAAGAGAAGCACCTTTTCACTTTCTTGGCCGCTGTAATCCAGGGCAGAATGAAGATGAACAGTCCCTTCGGTTAATGTTCCAGTTTTATCTGTACATAAAATATTCATACTGCCAAAGTTTTCGATAGAAGACAGGCGTTTCACAATAACTTTCGCTTTGGCCATGTTTTTAGCCCCCCGGGATAGGTTGACGCTAATGATCGCGGGCAGAAGCTGCGGAGTTAAGCCTACGGCCAGAGCCAGGGAAAATAGAAAAGAATCTAAGACGGGGCGGGCAAGGTAGACATTGATGGCAAAGATGGCAATAACCAAGAGTAAAGTCACTTCCATCAGCAAATATCCAAATTGCCGGATACCCAGTTCAAACTCATTTTCCGGTGCCCTCAGTCTTAAGTGTTGGGAAACTGCTCCAAATTCCGTAGTAAGACCAGTCTTGACCACCACTGCTTTGCCTGTTCCGCTGACAACATGAGTCCCCATATACAAGACATTGGATCTTTGGGCCAGTGCTGTATCGGCGGCTAAAACTCCCACAGACTTTTCAACAGGGTAGGTTTCTCCTGTCAGCGTGGCTTCATCCACATAAAGTTCGTTCGATTCAAGCAACAAACAGTCTCCAGGGATGCCTCTTCCTGCAGAAAGCATGGTGATATCACCAGGAACAACCTCTGCAAAGGGAATCTCTGCGGTAGCACCATTTCTAAAGATGACAGCCTTGATTTCGACAATGGATAGAAGATCTTCCACAGCCCCAGCCGCGCCATCCTCCTGCCAAAATCCCAACAGCCCACTTCCTAACACAATCGCCCAAATAATGATGGTATCGGCCGGATCCCCCAGGAAAGCAGAGAGAGCTGCGGCAAAGATCAGAATTAGAGTAATGGGGCTTTTGAACTGGGCGAAAAACAAAGCCAGATTACTATGGCCTTTCCTTTGCTTAAGTAAGTTGGCCCCATACGTTTTAAGCCTTTTTCCGGCTTCTTCCTGGGTCAAACCAGAAGATTCTGTGTTTAATTC
>DATMYJ010000267.1:0-2173 GCA_035561015.1 Desulfitobacteriaceae bacterium
AATTATCATTCTGTAAAACATTGGCTCTACTAAAAACAATAAAAATGAATTCAAAAATATAGTAATCCAGAATAGAATTTTTAAATTCTTCAATAAAAACACACCCCTTCCTTATTCTTTTATCTGCTCAGGTTTCGCACCCAATAGGATGGCCAATATTTCAGCATTAAAAATAACAAAAAGATCACAAAAATCCGCATGTACACTGGGTTTTTGGTATAATAAGATGCTACTCCAAATAAACCAAAAATGAGGTGTTAACATGCGGAAACCTGTCAAAGAAATTCAAAATGTACTGCATACACATGGCTATTAAATTAACAACATCATATTCGAAGTTATGAAAACTTACAAGTTTAGAACGCTCTGTTGCCAGGTGGGCTTTAAAAAACAGGACGGCTACAGTGCTCCAGAAATCATCACACTCATGTTGATGCTGCCATTGATGTTGTTAAAGAGTATCCATGCCTTGTATAAAAGCGAATTTCAAAAGGTTACCGCAATGAAAAAAGACAACATCTATCGTCTGAAAAATAATGAAAGAATGCCGTGGAGACCATTGTTGATTGCTGTTGCCAAGCAGTTTCAAAAACTGGTGAATCCTGAAAAGCTGATTTCTGGCAACTCTGCCTTTATTCTGGCCTTTATTCTGGATGACACAGCGGAAGCAAAGACCGGCAGAAAGATCGAACAGATCTCTATTATTTATGATCATGTTGCCGGGAAAAAAAAGCCATAAATTAGGCTTTAAAAACCTTACTCTCGGGTTGTTCGATGGCAAAAGCTTCACCCCTCTTGACTTCAGCATTAAGGAACTATCGAGGATTCTTTTCTAAACAATCAGCTAAAGAAGCTTAGTAAAGCATGCTAGACAGCAATAATTCGGGAGAGATTGTTTAGGTCAAAGTTTATTTTTTCAAACAGGTCACCTTAGTACTTACCAAATATCGCAATTAAATGGGGTGCGAAACTTGAATAAAATTAATCAGGTGTCTTTCTCTTGGGCCGCGGTCCAAAAAACTGATAAAAATGACATTCCAATCTTCCATTATAAAGCTTGCGGCTCTTATCCCAGCGTCTGCCGATAAATTTCTCGGGATGAGGCTGATTTGTCAGTAAATGCAGGGACCAGGTTTCCAGACGTTCAAATAGTTCTCCTAATTCCTGGTACGATTTTTCAACATCTGCAACCGAACCCATTCTTTCCCCATAGGGTGGATTGGTGATCAAATGACCATAAGCAAAACGGGAACGAACCTCAGCCACCGGTAAGCGCTGAAAATGCACTTTCTCTGCCAGTCCGGCCTGAGCAGAATTAAGGCGGGCTAATTGCAGGGCTTTGGAGTCAATATCAGAGCCGTAAATATTTAAAGGGATATCTTTATCCCACATATCCAAAGCCTCCTGCCAGGTTTCCTGCCAGCAAATTTGCGGTATGTTGGGCCAGGTTTCGGAGACAAAACTACGTTTTAAACCAGGAGCCCGATTTTGCGCAATTAGGGCAGCTTCAATTACGATTGTTCCTGTTCCGCAAAAAGGATCCAACAAAACTTTGTCGCGATGCCAATGGCTTAACTTTATCATGGCCGCTGCCAGAGTTTCTTTCAGGGGAGCAGGACCGGTTAATTGACGGTATCCCCTCTTATACAGCCCCAGGCCTGTGGTATCTATGGTTAAGGTTACCATATCCTTAAGAAGAGCGACTTCGACCGTATAATGCGGGCCGCTTTCTTCAAACCAGCTGCAATTATAAGTTTCTTTAAGTTTCTCCACAATCGCTTTTTTAACAATAGCCTGGCAATCTGAAACGCTGAAGAGTTTTGATTTGACTGATTTACCGCTTACCGGAAACTGAGCATTAAGAGGAAGCCAGTCCGCCCAGGGCAACGCCTTGGTCTGTTGAAAAAGTTCTTCAAAAGTGACAGCTTTGAAGGTCCCGATCTTCAGCAATACTCTTTCCGCACAGCGCAGCCACATGTTTGACCGACAAATTCCTGCTTCGTCAGCAATAAATGTAACTCTGCCATTTTCCACTGTCAGACGGTCATAACCGAGATCTTTTAACTCCTGGGCTGCCAGAGCCTCAAGGCCGAATACTGTAGTTGCTATTAATTCCAATTTACTCATGGTAAATCCACTCCCCAGGTTTCTAATCTTCTTATTCCTGTTATAT
>DATMYJ010000268.1:0-5415 GCA_035561015.1 Desulfitobacteriaceae bacterium
TAATTACTCTGCCTTTGGGCGAATCTGGGGGACTTAGCCGGGAAGCTTATGCTAACTATAAAAATCGGGATTTATTATTAACAGCTTTACCGGCGGGCTTGACTACCTTTGTCTTCGCCTGGCTGCTAAAGACAAACAATATATCAGTCGCTTTCAGAAGAAGTATTATTTGGACGATTATTATTTTTTTACACTTTTTACTGCTTGGCATTGGCTACGATAACTTACTGGGTATGTTCGGAACTATTGGTATCTACTTGTTATTAGCCTGTGCTTTTACCGGACCGCTGCTCTATGCCAAAATTAAACACTAACTTCCTCGCTGGACAATAGCCTCTCCAGAACGCTGTGTTTGGGAGTGAGATAAAGTGTCCAGTTTTTTTCATAGATCACCATACCCGGTTTGGCCCCATAAGGTTTTTTGATGTGTTTGATATGGGTATAATCTACTGGAACCAGGCTGGAGTTTCTGGCTTGGCTGTAATAGATAGCCAGTGCGGCTGCTTCTTCCAAGGTGTTATCGTCCGGAAACTGCTCGCCTTCAGCAAGCGGAATGAGGACGTGGGATCCGGGGAAGTTTTTGACATGCAGCCAAAGGTCGCTGGGCTTGCCTTTGCGCAAAGTCAGCCAGTCATTTTGCAGATTGTTCTTGGCAACGAAAATAGTTCTGCCGCTGCTGGAAAGGAAAGTACGGGGTTGGGGACTTTCTTTTTTTACTGCTTTTTTAGGATAGCGGCCTTTTTTTGTCGCCTGCTTGCCGCCGACATAGCCTTGTCCGCTCAATTCAAGGTAGATTTCGTCTAGCTCAGCCAGATTAAGGGCCTGATCTATACTGACTGCCAAAGAATCCAGATAGTTGAGTTCCAGTAAGGTTTCCTTCTTCAGAGGTTCGGTTTTTTGAATGGTAGTTTTGGCTTTATTGTAAAGACGATAATAACGCTGGGCATTCTCATTAGCTGTTAGATTGGGGTCGAGCGGGATAGTCAGAGTAGAAAAATCGGGTCGGTAATAATCTTCAACCAGCACTTCTCTGGCTCCGGCCGGGATCCGGTAAAGATTGGCTGTGATAAATTCTCCCCATCTCTGGTAGCTTAAAGACCTTTGGGAGGAGGCAATAGACTCTTCGTAAAGATTGAGTTTCTTGCTCAGATGTTTGGCATGATCCTGAATAATCTTTTTCAGGGATCCCCGTTTGGCTTCCAGGGTATTTTTATTTGTTTTTGAACGGTAGAAGCGTTGTACCGCTTCGTTAAGTGTCGGAACCGAAATAACGAATAAACCCAGGTATTGCTGAAAAGGCACAAAGGTGAAAGCCAGCGGGCTGGCCTCAGGATTCTGGAAGTCTGGTTTAGTTTCAAAGTATAAGCAGGGCTGAATCGGTGTTGTCCCGACTGGAACAGCCAGGCGGCTATAGCTTTGAAAAAGGCGGGCCAGATCGATCTCACCGCATTCCTGCAGCCGGATATCGTCTTCCAGTCCGGCCTGGATTACCACTTCCCGGGCCAATTCAGGGCTGATGCCGGCGTAACGGCTGACTAAAATACGGGTAAGCTGATTTTCCAGGGGTTCGTTATATAGTTCCTGGCGCCAGCGGGCCTCATCGCTTAAAGGGGCCGATTTTCCCTGGGAGGGTGGAGGAACAAAAGCTCGTCCCGGTAAAACCTCCCGATGGCGGCTTAAACTATGGCTGTAACGCTTGATCCCATCAAGTATAGTATTAGCTGCCGGATCAACCAGGAGGAGATTGCTGTGTTTGCCCATGATTTCCAGATGGAGATGCAGGGAAACCTGATCACCGGCTTCATTGCGGTTCTGAATTACCAGGGTTACTACTCTTTCCAGGTTTGTTTGCAGCAAGGCTGTAATTTTGCCTCCTTCGATGTGCTTGCGCAGGATCATACAAAACACGGGTGGATTTTGCGGATTTCGTTTGCTTTCATCAGTCAGGTTGAGGCGGGCTGAAGTTGCGTTGACATTTAAAAGAAGACGGAATTGTTGGCCGGAATTTCGAAGCAAAAGGTGAACCTCTTCCTTTTCCGGTTGATAAACTTTATCGATACGGGCTCCAAGAAGCCGGGGTGTAAGTTCTGCAAGCAAATAAGCCAGGGTGACACCGTCTAATGCCATATCTGTAAGACCCCTTTCACGAGTAAAAGATGATTGACTTTTATTATAGCATTTCCCAGGCCGGCCTGCGCCAACAGTTGACCCAGTGCTGGGAGCATAGTATGCTAAATTATGTTTGGATAATAAGGAGGGGTAGAGCATGGAGTTTTGGAAAATGCATGGTTTGGGCAATGATTTCATTTTCCTGGATCATTTCTCGGCAGCCGAAAGTGATTTTGACTATCCGCAATTGGCTCGAGAGCTCTGTCAGCGCAAGTTCGGTATCGGAGCAGACGGCCTGATCTTGGTACTCCCTTCAACTGCAGCTGCAGCCAGGATGCGTGTTTTTAATTCGGATGGTTCAGAACCGGAAATGTGTGGTAATGGCATCCGCTGTTTTGCCCGCTTTGTTTTCGACAAAGGATATGTAAGCACAAATCCTCTGACAGTAGAGACTCTGGCAGGAATATTTACCCTCCGCTTAATATTCGAGCGGGATCAAGTAAGTGCAGTTAGAGTAGATATGGGAGAACCGATCTTAAAACCCGAAGCTATTCCAGTTAATGTTTCCCGGGAACCGGTGCTGGGGGCTTCTCTGGAGGCAGGGGGACTGAATCTGAAATTTTCAGCAGTATCTATGGGCAATCCCCATTGCCTGATTTTCTGGGATGATTTGGCAACCCTGGATCTGGAACAGCTGGGACCGGCTGTTGAAAACCATCCTTTGTTCCCGCGCAAGACCAATGTGGAGTTTATCCGGGTCGATTCCCCCAGGGAAATTACTATGAGGGTCTGGGAACGTGGTGCCGGACCTACCCTGGCCTGCGGAACCGGAGCTTGTGCGGCCGCCGTTGCCGCTGTACTTAACAGTTTGACGGAAAGAGCAATAACTGTCCATTTACCTGGAGGAGATCTCCAGATTGAATGGGGTGAAGATAATCATGTTTACATGACCGGACCGGCAGTTTACACTTTCCGTGGAGTATGGTTATAATAGAAAGAATGTGTACCATCCATAGTATATTTTAAGGAGGATGTCTTTGTGGAAGAAGCAATACGTATGCAAGCTCTCCCCCCTTATTTATTTGCCCGGATCGATGAGAAGATCGCTATGGCTAAGGCTAATGGAGTAGATGTAATCAGTCTGGGGATAGGCGATCCCGATCTGCCCACGCCGGACAATATTATCAAGCGCCTGGTAACAGCTGCTCATAATGCGGAAAATCACCGTTATCCCTCTTATGTTGGTCTGTTGGAATTTCGCGAGGCAGTTGCCGAGTGGTATAAACGCCGGGCCAATATTGAGTTGGATGCTCAGAATGAGGTAGTCACCCTGATTGGTTCTAAGGAAGGTATCGCTCATATCTCCCTTTGTTATATCAATCCTGGGGATTATGCTTTAATACCGGATCCTGGTTATCCCGTTTACGGCATCGGAACGATGCTGGCCGGCGGAATCCCTTACACCATGCCTTTAAAAGAAGAAAACGGTTTTTTACCGGATTTCGCCGAGATTCCCGAGGATATAGCCCAAAAAGCCAAACTTTTGTTTTTAAACTATCCCAATAATCCCACTGGGGCGGTCGCTGATGCGGACTTCTTTAAAAAAGCTATTGCCTTTGCTAAAAAATATAATATCATTATCTGTCATGACGGACCGTATTCGGAAATTGCTTTTCAGGATTACCGGCCTATAAGTTTCCTGGAGGTTGAAGGGGCTAAAGATGTGGGAATTGAATTCCATTCCATGTCTAAAACTTATAATATGACAGGCTGGAGAATCGGCTGGGCAGCCGGCAATACTCAGGTCATCAAAGCGCTGGGCAGACTAAAGTCCAATATTGACTCGGGAGTTTTTCAGGCTGTACAGGAAGCAGCTATCGAGGGGCTTTTAGGAAACCAGGATGTGCTCAAGGATATTAACAAGGTATACCAGGAGCGGCAGGATATCGTGATCGAGGGCCTGACCAAACTGGGTTGGAAATTGGAGAGACCCAAAGCTGCCATCTACATCTGGCCCAAAGTACCGAAAGGCTATACTTCAGCCTCATTCTGCGAATTAGTTTTGGAAAAAGCCGGTGTAGTTATAACCCCCGGGAACGGTTATGGCGATTATGGTGAAGGCTATTTCCGGATCTCCCTGACGATTGCGACGGACCGGCTCCGGGAAGCTATCCAGCGCATGAAAGAGAATCTGGGGCAATTGGAATTTTAGTCGGTTAAACAAACGAACTCGCGTTCAAATACCGGGTTCGTTTGCTTTAGTTAGTTCAAGTCAACTGAAGAATTTATACCGGAATATGGTATAATGTTATTATGATATTTGCTGATACCCGGAGGCTGACAGCAGAAATTATGAATTTGTAATAAAGAGGTGAATAGCCCGGTTATCAGGGGCTTGATCGGGCAGAATGTGGCAAATAGTATGACAGGATACGGCCGAGGCGAGGCCGGGGGCCATGGTTATCAGTTCACTTTGGAAATGAAAGCAGTTAATCATCGCTTTTTGGAAGTAGTAGTACGTCTTCCGAAAATTTATGGGATATTCGAAGATCGTATCCGCAAAATAATTCAGCAAAATGTTCGCCGCGGACGGATTGAAATCTATCTTAATATCAAGGAAACGCAAGAAAAAAAGAGCTTGGTTAAGGTTGACAAAGATTTAGTGCTATCGTATGATAAAACACTGAAGGAGCTTGCCGCAGCTTTAAATACGGCGTATGAAGCCGATATTTATCGTTTGGCATCTTTGCCGGAAGTTCTGATCGTAGAAGAGCCGGATATGGATTTTGAAATATTGTGGGAAGTTTGTTCTCAGTCATTGTCCCGGGCCATCGAGGGGTTTGCAGCAATGCGTCGTCTGGAGGGCCGTAAACTCACGGAGGATATATTGGGCAGACTGGATCTTTTGTCTGCAGAGATTGCCAAAATAGCGGCGCGCTCAGACCAAGTGGTGCTTGATTACCAAAAACGTCTTCAGGAACGGCTGCAGATCCTGGTCGGAGAAACTATCCTGGACGAAGCCAGGATGGCCAATGAAGTGGCGATTTTTGCCGATCGTGCTTCCATCACGGAAGAACTGGTGCGTTTGGACAGTCATTTGCTGCAATGCCGGGCAGCATTTGAAACTGATGAGGCGATTGGCCGCAAACTGGACTTTATGATTCAGGAAATGAATCGGGAGATCAATACTATCGGTTCCAAGGCCAATGATTTGGCAATCTCGCAGATTGTTGTTTTCTTGAAAAGCGAGCTGGAAAAAGTCAGAGAGCAGATTCAGAATATAGAATAGCATATGAAATAGAATAA
>DATMYJ010000269.1:0-3187 GCA_035561015.1 Desulfitobacteriaceae bacterium
TTCGTAAGGAATTATAAATTTGTTCAGCGATCTTTACAAAGATCTTTAGAGCAAGGTATCCTGCCAGCGGCCGTTAACTAATCTGCGCTGAAAAAAATAGCCAGCTTTATGCAGTAAGGCAATCGCCTGCTCAAAACCGGCGTTGACAGACCCTGGTAAGTGAGCATCAGAACTTAATATTATCGGAATACCCAACTTTCGGGCTTCAGTAATAATCCAGGCACTGGGATATGGTGCTTTAATATATCCTCTGGCAATTCCGCCGGTATTGATCTCCAGGATGGAGCCGGCGGCAGCGATAACTTGCAAAGTTTGCCGGACTTCAGCAATGTACCAGGAAGCATTTTCCGAAAAGTACTCCTCGCTGCCGTTAAATTTTTTTATCAGATCCAGATGCCCTATTATATCAGGATTATGCTGCCTAATCATTTGTCTGAGCAAAAGATAATAATAACTGATAAAATCCTGGATTTTACCCTTGAAGATCTCCTCAGTTATCCTCTCAAAACCCGCGGGGCTTTCATCCAATTCCCAATACTGGCCATCAGTAGGGTTTTTAATAAAATGGACAGAACCGATCTTGTAATCCAGCCCCAGACGACTAAATTGAGGCGAGCCGGGACCAAGGACAGCGGGAATGTAGTCAATTTCCAGTCCCAGATAGATCTGAATTTTATTTCTGTATTTGATTTGCAGATTTCTTATAGTATCACAGTAGGTCTGCAGTTGAGAATCATCCATTACATAAGTTTTAAAATCAGGTATCGGAGCATGGCTGGAAAATCCCAGGGCATCAAAACCGCGAGTCAGAGCAGCCAGAACATAGCTTTCCAGTTCTCCTTCGCCATCACAAAAAACAGAGTGAGTATGATAATTCGCTGAACTCATAGTCGTATTTCTCCAAATTCCTTTTCCATTCTAATCTTATCTAATCTTATCTAATCTTTCTCCCCAGGCATGTTGCGGCATAAAGCCATTTCCCCCAGTCTAGCCCCCAGTTTGCGGGCTACAGTGGAACACTTGGCCCTTAAGAGAAATTTGGCAGAAAAGATTTTTATTTTTGTTTGAGCTTGGCCAGAGCATCCGCCAGAGCAGTATTGAGCGGCTGGCTATCAGTTTGGTTCCTTAAATAATTGCTGACTTCCAGCTTATTATAGTTTCCTTTTTCTTCATCTCTTCTTTTCTTATAGGCGGACAACTTTTCGCGATGCCCGCAGGCACAGGCAAATACTTTGTTTTCACCTTCACCCCGCAGCTCCATTTTTTTATGACATTGAGGGCATCTGGCGTTGGAGGTCGCTGTTATCCCTTTACGATAGCCACAATCTCGGTCCTGACAGATATACATTTCCCCGCGTTTTCCTTTAACTTGCAGCAGGAATTTACCGCACTCGGGACATTTTGTTCTGGTCAGGTTATCATGCCTGTAGGTTTGGTTGCTGCCAACAACTGCCGCTACCAAATTCGCCGCATAACCCCGGATCCCTCTGATAAACGTCTGACTGTCAGCCGCTCCTTTACTGATCTCACTCAGTTGTTGTTCCCACTTGGCTGTCAGCTCAGGTGATTTTAATTCTGAAGGAACCAGGCCTATCAGTTGAATCCCTTTGGAAGTGGGAACAATCTCTTTTCCCCGGCGCTCCATATAAAAGGAATTATAGAGCTTTTCAATAATTTCGGCTCTGGTTGCCGGAGTACCCAGACCATGGGTATTAGCCAGCGCTTCCCGCAGCTTCTGGTTATTAATTAATTTTCCCGGATGTTCCATGGCTGAAAGCAAGGTAGCTTCCGTATGTCGGGCTGGCGGTTTGGTTTTACCAGCTGCTGTTTTAATAGTAATACCCTGGAGCCTGTCTCCTTTACGAATTTCCGGCAGTGTTTGGTCAACTTCCTCTTCCCTGCCCTCTTCGGCACCATCATCATCCCAACTGCCCTGGCCCTCATAGACATTACGCCAACCCTTAGATTTGACAATTTTTCCCCGGGCTGTGAATATTTCTTCTCCAAGGGCTGCTCTGACTGTAGTCTGTTCATATTCAAAGGCTGGAGAGAGTACAGCAATAAAGCGCTTAACTATCAAATCATAGACTTTCGTCTCTTCATTGCTCAGCCTGCCTAAATTAACAGCCTGTTCAGTAGGAATAATGGCATGGTGGTCAGAAACTTTCGAGCCATCGACAAAACGTTTGCTGGTAACTATCTTATTTTTCAAAAGACCTCTGACCAAGCCTGCATATGGTCCGACAGCAATGCTTTTCAGGCGTTCCGGTAGAGTCGGAACAATATCTTCACTGATATGCCGGGAATCAGTACGGGGATAAGTAACCAGTTTATGAGTTTCATAAAGCTGCTGCATTATCGACGATGTTGTTTTGGCAGAGAAGCCATATTTGCGATTGGCATCCCTTTGCAATTCGGTCAGATCATAAGCCAAGGGAGGGAGTTCCTTCTTGGCCTCTTTTCTGACCTCCCTGATCTCCCCGCTTTTTCCAGTTACTCTGGCTACTATTTCTTCTACTTTACTCTGATCGAAAATACGCATCTGACCGTTTTTATCCTGCCAACTGAGAACAAAACCATTGGTCTGGGCCGTTACTGTCCAATAGTCTTGAGGTCTAAACTCTTTGATCTCGTTTTCCCTGGCAACAACCATAGCCAAAGTGGGGGTTTGCACCCTTCCTGCCGAAAGTTGGGCATTATATTTACATGTTAACGCTCTGGTCAGATTCAGCCCCACTAACCAATCGGCCTCGGCCCGACATTCAGCCGAAGTATACAAATGTTCATACTCCCTGCCCGGTTTAAGACTACTGAAACCCTCCCTTATCGCCCGCTCAGTTTGGGAGGAAATCCACAATCTTTTAATAGGCTTGCGCCAGCCGGCTTTTTGGATAATCCACCTTGCCACCAGTTCACCTTCACGCCCTGCATCTGTAGCAATGATCAACTCATCGAAATCCGGCATCTTCATCAAGTTGCTGACCACGCCAAATTGTTTGGCAGTTTCTTTGATCACAACTAGTTTCATTTTCGGCGGCAGCATAGGCAAATCTTCCATTTTCCAGGTTTTGTATTTATGATCATAAGCCTCCGGATCAGCCAGCGTAACCAGATGTCCCAGAGCCCAAACCACAACATATCCGGGCCCTAAAAAACAGCCATTACCTTTTTGATTACAATTGAGAAT
>DATMYJ010000270.1:0-3098 GCA_035561015.1 Desulfitobacteriaceae bacterium
ATTAAATGCTTAGGTATTTAGTATCCATAAGCAAGCCGTTAAATTAACCGAAATAATGCTGAATCCAGGTAAAAAGGACCTGGAACGGGGGATATTTTTTTTTGGGGTGAATCACGTTTTAAAATGTGTAGGGCTATCACCTTCTGCCCGAATCCGACAACTAACCTCGTAAGCTTGGAAAGGTGGATATTTTCATTTTATGGTATTAACCACGAAGTACAGGTGGTTAGGTGTTGTGACTTTGTCGGGATTATTACTAGCTAGCAGTATTCCTTGGGCAATAGCAAGTTCCTCCGCCACGAAGAGTCAGGTTCCGGTATTTAACCAGGTGCAAATTTCCTCAGCCAAGTTCGCAAATGAAACTTATACCCGGACTATTCGCGAACAATTAAAATGGACAACAGCAGGTCAGCCTGCCGTTCAGGCAGCTGTTGCTAGTCAGACAATTACTGTTAATTCTCCTGAAACAACAAAAGCTGCAGAAACGAAAACAGCAACTAAGGTCGAAACGAAAACAGCAGCTAAGGTCGAAACGAAAACAGCAGCTAAAGTCGAAACGAAAACAGCAGCTAAGGTCGAAACGAAACAAAAAACCAAACCAGCAGTCAAACCGGTGCAAACTGCTTCTGCTGCCGATAAGCAGATTTCACGCGGAAACACAGATGTCTCTGGACTTATTGAAAATGCTTTAAGTCTGCAAGGTGTACCTTATGTTTTTGGGGGGACCAGCCGCAAAGGTTTTGATTGCTCCGGATTTACACAATATGTTTTTGCCGGTTCCCAAATATCTTTGCCGAGAACTACTTTTGAACAATATAGCAGGGGAACCTCAGTTGGCCGTGATCAACTGCAGCAGGGAGACTTAGTCTTTTTTACCACCTATAAATCAGGTGCTTCTCATGTTGGGATCTATCTCAGCGGAGGTAAATTTATCCATGCTTCAAATAGCGGGGTAAGAATATCCAGTTTAAATGAAAGTTATTACAACAGTCATTATGTAGGTGCCCGTCGGGTGCGCTAAATTTATCCCGGTAATTTTTAAGGGAATGTCCCGTTATTATAAACCGGAAATGGTTTAAGGGGACATTCCCTTTTAGTTTGCAAATTATTCTGGCCGGATCAGGTCTAAGATGGCGCAGGTTGGTTTTCTCTGAAATGCTGATATACACTTAGAGCAATGTTCTGAGGAAGACCGGCATTTTGTAATTCTTCCAGACTGGCAGAACGGATATTTTCCAGGGATTTGAAATATTGAAAAAGCTGTTGCCTCCTTTTAGGACCTATTCCTGTTATGCTATCCAGGGCCGATAGGGTCATGCTCTTTGTTCGTTGCTGTCGGTGAAAAGTAATGGCAAAGCGGTGAACTTCATCCTGGATGCGCTGCAGAAAATGAAAGGCTGCCGAGTTTTTGTCGGAGAGTACGGGGCTGCCTGTTCTATCAAGCAGCTGTGCTGTCTGATGACGCTTGTCTTTGACAATTCCAGCAACCGGAATAGACAGCCCCAAATTTTGCAAAGCAAGTTTTGCTGCTGTGATTTGCCCTTTGCCGCCATCAACCAGAATCAGATCTGGTAAAGGTGCTTGTTCGCTGAGAAGGCGTTTGTAACGGCGTTCGATAACTTGCCTGAGAGCGGCGGTGTCGTCAGAGTTGTCCAAAAGATTGATTCTGAATTTACGGTAAGCCGAACGCTGCGGTTTGCCGTTAAGAAACTGAACCATACCGGCAACCATATGCGTGCCGGCAATATTAGAAATATCGAAAGTTTCGATAACATTGCAGGCAGAAATTTGCAGGCACTCTTGTAAATATTTCAAGGTTTGCTGGATTTCGTCCTCTTGATAATTTTCCAAATTAACCAGTTCCTCTAGTGTTCTTTGAGCATTAACTGTGCATAGTTGAACGAGTTTAAGTTTTTTCCCCCGGCGGGGAGTATTAATTGGCAGAAAATTATTCAAAACTTCAGTTGTAAGTGTGGGCAGCAAGATTTCCTGAGGCCATAATTTATTATTGGTGTAATATTGGGCGGCAAAAGAAACAAAGGCTTCCTCTTGTTCCTCATAGTAGGGAAAGGTAAAACTGTTGCGGGCCAAGAGCTTTCCCTGGCGGATATGGAAGATTTGGACACACATCTGATCGGCGGTAAAGGCGAAACCGAGGACATCACGGTCAATAAAATCTGTTAAAGAAATAATTTGTTTTTCTCTGACAAGTTTCAGGTCTGCGATAAGATCCCGGTATTCTTTGGCCCGCTCGTATTGCATAGCTTGGGCGGCTTGTTTCATTCTCTTAGCCAGCATGGTAATAATACCGTTTTGATTTCCGCGTAAAAAAGTGGTGATGTCCTTGTTTATTTTTGTATAGGCTCCTTCAGGAACAGGCAAAAAGCAGGGTCCCAAACACTGTCCCAGATGATAATACAGACAAGGGCGGGCAGGCATCTGACGACATTTGCGCAAGGGAAAGAGTCTGTTCAGGAGCGTGGCTGTTTCTTTGGCAGCAGTGGCATGGGGGTAAGGACCGAAATATTTGCCTTTATTTTTATTAACCTGACGCGTAGTCAATATTCGGGGATGATTCTCATCTGTAATCATTATATAAGGATAAGATTTGTCATCGCGTAAGAGAATATTAAATCTCGGACTATATTTTTTGATCAGGTTGCATTCCAAAAGCAGAGCTTCAGTTTCCGAATCGGTGATTATAGTTTCAAAATCAGAGATCAGGCTGATTAATCTGTGCGTTTTCCCGTTGTGGGAGCCAATGAAATAGGAACGAACCCGGTTCTTCAAGATTTTTGCTTTGCCGACATAGATGACCTGCCCGGCAATATTTTTCATCAGATATACACCTGGTTTTTCCGGCAATAATTTAAGTTTTTGGCGCAGCATTTTTCCATCCCCACCTTGTTGTTAATTTTAGTAGTTTAAACCCAAGGATGCAAGTTTTCGCCGAGACCAGGTTTTTTATTCCTGCTTTGATCCAGAGATCGATATTAAAGCAATACTGACCTCAGCCTTTCTGCTGAAGTCAGTAAATCTGTTGGCTTCTTTTTTTAAAAATTCCCGAGATTATGTTATACTTTAAAACGGTTGTAGAA
>DATMYJ010000271.1:0-7312 GCA_035561015.1 Desulfitobacteriaceae bacterium
CATCTATAATGACATTTCTTCTTGTTATTGTCAAGAGTCAGCAGGAATATTCTCAGAAAACATTGTCTCAGCCAGATCATGAAGTTGTTCCGTCATCCGTTTTACGCCTGGAGGACAGCCGGGAATTCTCACAATATTGGGATGCTCGCTGTTGGTGTCACAGGCACACTTGCCCAGACTGACTACTTTGAGCACTTCGGGATCAGTTGTTTTTTGCCTGCCCATTACAATTGCTATATTGCCAAAATCCCTGCCGGCATTAGCCTGGAAAAACTTGCTGACAGCCACAAAGATACCAAAACCGCAGCCGGAGCAGCAGGTGGGGTCAGGCGGTTCAATAGTTACTCCCTTGATATTGTTTAAGGCCATCAGATCCTTGGTCCAGGTTGAGTACCACTCCAGGGGTTTGGCCAGGTTTTTGATCTCTTCCCCAATTACCTCTACCCCTTCCAGACTCAGACTTCTGCCGGTAAGTTCAGCATAGAGGCGCAGGTGATCTACCTCGGCGGGATCATATCCCAGGAGCCGGCTGCCGACAATATCAACTTCCAGGATATCCCTGCCGGCCACAAAAACATCCATCCTGTGGCAATCATCACTGGTCGGACCCTTCTGCAGACCAAAGGTGCCATCGAGTACTGTCAGATCTACCCTGATAGCTTTGCCCAGCAAGGCAATGGAACGCATGAGATCATGGCGATGGCAATCCTTCTTGGATTCGTAAGCCAGGACACCTTTCAAGTTTTTAATACCTAAAGATACTGTAGTCTGGCTGTGGGTCTTCAAAACAGGCATATCTATTAAAAAATCAGCTTCCATTATTAGCCTGGCGATTTTCACCGGCAGATATTCCAGTTCAACTGTCACAAAAGGACCCTCGTTCAGGTCAACCAGGGGCACATTCAGGCGCTCGGACAACTCATTGTAGCCGGCCCATCGGAAAGCGGAAGGAGTGTTCAGTTTCAGATCCGGATGGATCACACCCCCGTCTGCTATGGTGATATCCTTACAGCCATGCTCCCACAGCAGGGTTATCATGCTCTCCATCGTCTCCACAGGAGTTACGATCCCGTCGGGAGGCTGATTGCGGTAACCGCGCATAACCATATTGGGTTTAAGCACTACACTGGCTCCGGGTTTTAAGGAGTCAAAACCGCCGCAAATCTCAATAGCCTTGCGTACTGCTTCCAGGGTAGTGTTATCTCTCTTTACCAAAGCTACTGCCAAGATAAGTCATCTCCCTCTTCTGTTTTGACTGAATATTCATAATACTCTATCATTTTTAGCAGTAAGATTCAAGACCGGACGGTCACTTAACCTGGATAGTCAATTGATCAGGACTGTCCGTTGCCTTACATTTCTATGGCGCTGCTCCGCCGATACTCTGCTCCGGCTTTGCTTGCTGCCGGGAAACAGCTGAATCTTGGCTTGGTTTGAAAACGATAAACACCGTTTTCCAGCCGGCCTTCGATAATCCCCTCTTCCTGCAGGATATCCAGATGACCCCAAACCTCGGAAACTCCCAAAACATTGTTATAGCCATCCAGATCCTGGTATAAGGCCACAGCCAGCTGGTAAGGTGAGAGTGGTTTGGCCCGGAGAGTCTCGGCAATCAATTGGGTACGCAGCCGGTGGTGCTCCCTGATTTCCGCGATCCGTTTTTTTAATTCCGTAAACGGCCGGCCATGACCGGGATAGACCTTATTCACAGGAAGTTTCTCTAGCAAATCCAGGCTGCTCATATATTGTTTCAGGGATTTATAACGGCCGTCAGGGGCTTGGGGGTCAATCTCCAGCTGGGGATTAGGCGTGACCCGGGCCAGCAGAGTATCTCCGCAAAAAAGGATTCCCTGTTTGCGCAAAAAGAAACACAGATGGCCCAGAGCATGCCCGGGGGTATGATAGACCTCCAGCTCGAAGTCCTTAAAGGGCAGAACCTCGCCGCCCTTCAAAGGGGTATATTCCACCAGGGGCTGGGCTATAGGGATCCGGTTTTGGGTAGCGGCTAAAACTTCGGCAAAAATTTCCGCCGAAACACCCCCGGTTGCCAGCACAGCGGCTTTACCCGAAATAAAACGAACCCAGCCGTCCATTTTCAGTTTTTCCGCCTCATGCACATAGATTTCCGCTCCGGAAGCCTCGGCAATCTTGACTGCCAGACCGGAGTGGTCATAATCTCCGTGGGTAATAAGGATCCGCCGGATATCTTGCAGACTGTACCCCAGGCTCTGCAGACCGGCCCGCAGAGCACCCTCGGACTCCTCCGAGAGCAGACCGGTATCGATCAGGGTTAAAGGATCCGCCTTTATGAGATAGACATTGATAGGTCCGACTGAAAAAATGGTCGGGATCCGGAGTTGTGACACTAAGGATGCGTCCTGCACTGCTGTTTATCCTCCCGAAGTCGTATTTCTCTAATTATTTCTGTTGTGATTGCACATTTCTGCTGTGGTTCCATTATATCAGGCACTTTCTGTTTTAATTTTCCTGATCAGCTCATTGATCCGGGCTACCTGCAGGGCAAAAGCCTCCAGTCTCACATCGATCAGCTGCGGAAAAGCGCTGCCATCCGATTCGATACTCAGGAAAGGCAAATTCGGATAAACTTGCATAACCTTTTGGACCATTTCCTGCAGAGAAATTTTCTCTTTATGCTTGCTTAACTGCTGATTCAGCACTGCTTCAGCGATTCTGGAAGGCATACAGCCGAAAGGACCGATGGAGATAATACCGTCAACATGATCGACTATTTCCATGAGGGCAGTACCAATAGTCAGAA
Source organism: Desulfitobacteriaceae bacterium (assembly GCA_035561015.1). Taxonomy (GTDB): domain Bacteria; phylum Bacillota; class Desulfitobacteriia; order Desulfitobacteriales; family Desulfitobacteriaceae; genus UBA2264. The sequence goes on from DATMYJ010000271.1 coordinate 2,780, forward strand.
TAGCTTCCCCGGAAAGATAAGGGGATATCAAATCCTGAGCGCCGGCAATTACTTTATCGATGTCGATTATGTGGTATTCATAGAGATTGGACTTGGCCAGAATCCCTTTGATCTCTTTTTCAACTTTTCTTCTGGCGATATTTTCGATATAGAGATTTATCTTATCCTTTAAATCAGCCGACTCGGAGAGGTTATTTTTCACCAGATAATCACAGTAATATATCCATTCGGCTACAGAGGCGATTTTGGTTATGATGCCTTTGCGGGCCAGTTTCTGAACCAGATATTGTTTGGAAAAGTCATCCCGCCGGACGTAAATCTCCCCAACAACAGTCACTTTTTTGGCCGCTGCCAAGGGTTGTTTCAAAGGAATCAGGGCTAGTTTGGCAGCCACGTCTTCCAAGCTGTTTTTAAGCCCGGCCCAGTTGTTGTTCTCGATGCTTGTTTCCAGTTGCAGCACACACTGGTTGAATATCGCCAGGGCTTGGTCCTGTTCCACTGCCAGTACCAGAATAGCACTGTAGATATCCTGCATAATATCGGAGATTACTACCGAATTCCAGGCACTGAGCTTGTATTTGATGCCCAGCCCTCCGTAACTGTTACCTGAAGAGAGGGTCAGAAGGGCGACATTGCTGATACCCATCTTTTTCATCAGATTCTCAGTATAGACATGATATTGGCCAAAACGGCAGGGATCAGGCGCTTCGGGCATAAAGTAGACAATTGTTTTCTGCTCATTTTTGTGGTTATGCAGATAAGTCAATAAACTTCCCACAGTCAGAATCAGGGGCAGACATTCCTTGCAGGTGGAATTAGCCCTGCCCAATTGCAGCTCGGCTTCCGAGGGAGCTGCCAGAGCTTGGGCATCTATGCCAACTTTGCGGAAAGAGGCAGCCAGGTAGGTGGAACCGATATGGCCCATGGAAGGAATCACAACCTTGACCGAAGGTTCTGTCAGGGCAATATATTCGCCCGAAGCTAATTTAACCATCTTTTTCTGATAATCATACTGGGCAATGGGAGTTTCCGGGCCGCGCTCAGCAGTGTCGGGCTGGTAATTGACGATGACATCGATAAAAGCGTCGATGCGTGTATCGACACCGGCATCGGCTGTATGACTGTCGAGTTCCAGGGTTAGAGACGGTTTTTGGCCCATTATATTCCGGAAATAGGTGACAATGAAAGAATCCGGTCCGCAGCTGAAATTGGTAATATAGATGCCGAAAAGCCGGGGATGACGTCTGACCAGTTTGGCTGCTTTCAGAATCATCTGGCCCATAGACCAGTACATTTTATGCTGAGGTTCTTCGCTTTCCAAAGGCAGGAAATCATAAGGGATTATCTTATACCCCCGGGAAGCGACTTTTTCCGGCACACCCATATTCCCCTCTTGAACCAGGGCATTATAAGGCCGGCCGAACAGGATCAGGGCTTTTTCGCCCGTTTGCTCGATCTCGCTCAGGAATTTTTCACCAATAGTATGACATTTCTGCAGAAATTGTTTCTGGATCTTGGCCGCATATAGATAAGCAGCCGCTGTCCGGTTTTTACTGATACCCAAAGTCTGGCCTATTTCCAGAAACTTATCCCTGATACTGTCATAACCCTGGGCAAAATCCAGAACAGGGGCAATGATTTTTTTATTGCCGCTGCCAAAGTTTGTTCTCAGGTAGTAGCTTTCGCCCTGAACCAGAGGGCAGGTCAGGCTGATCGGGATGCTGTTTTCCACAAACATCCCTTTGACATGAGGCAGGAAGACATAATCCACATCCATCTTCAGGATCTCCTTGAAGTATTCATGGGCCTGGTTGACAGGAAAACAGAAAGTGGAATCCTTTTTAGTGACTGTTTTTTCTTTGACATCCGCTTTCACCGGCAAGACTACTTCAAAACCGAGTTTATGGAAGAAATTATAATAAAGCGGGAAAAGCGTATTGACCAGCAAGGATTTGTTGACAGCTATTTTTCGGACTCCGCTTTCCGGAGGATTCAAATCATAGCTGAATTCCCCGTAAACCATTTCTTCCCGCAGCTTGACCAGATTATTGCTGACCGCATCAATTTTACCTGTACTGATTGTGCTGTACTTGCCGCAGATACCGCCAAAGGGGTATTTATGACCTTCAATTTCTATAATAGAAATGGAACATTTCCGATCACATTCAATATTGCCGCCCTGGCAGATGAAAGGCTTGTCATATCTCACCTCTCGCCCGATCAGCTGCGCCAGATCAAAAGGGGCTTCTTTTACTATCCCGTTTGCAATCTTGTCCTTGACCATGAGAGCAACCCCAAAAGAGCCCATCAGCCCCGGTTCCGGAGGAACAATTATCTCCCGGTTCAAAAGAGAAGCCATGGCCACGGGAATGGCTTGATTGTAACAGACCCCGCCCTGCATAAAAATCTTTTGGCCGACAAAGCGGTCTCCTTTGACCCGGTTCAAATAATTCTTGCAAATCGAATAAACCAGGCCGGCTACAACATCATTTTTCCCGATATTTTCCTGCAAGGCTGTTTTGATATCACTGCCAATAAAGGCGGCACACTGATCGTTAAAATCCGGAGGCTGCAAACCTTCCAGGGCAATAGTCTGAATGCTGTAAACATCAGTATTGAGAAATTCCTGGGCGCTTTCCTCCAAAAAAGAACCTGTTCCGGCTGAGCAGGCCTCATTCATAGCATAATCGCAGGGAACCCCATTGATGATATGGGTATATTTGGCATCCTGGCCGCCGATTTCAAAGATAGTATCCACTTCAGGATCGAAGAAGACAGCTGCCATGGCATGAGCGCTTATCTCGTTATAGACACAGTTGGTAAGGGCATGCAGGCCGGCTATTTGCCTGCCGGAACCGGTCACTCCCAGTCCGACAATTTCCAGGCGGCACTTAAGATCATTTTGCAGGGAGAGATAGCAGCTCTTGGCCGCCTTAATGGGATCGCCTAATGTTTTCACATAGATTGAGGCCAAAATTGCATTATCCCGCATCCGAACCAGAACAGCTTTGGTCGTGGTGGAACCGACATCAAGACCCAGGATGCATCTGTCACCCTCCTGCATCCCTCCCATTTTTATATCCTTAAACTGTACTTTGGACTGCGCTAATTTTAAGGCCGGTAAAATGGAGAAAGATTTTTTTTCATCCAAAAAGATGGCTTCCACATTGGTGACAGGCATGGTCTCATGCTCCAGCGCCCACAAGGCACAGCCCAGGGCTTCAAAGGAGGCTGCTTCAGTGGGTACCACCATATGAGGAATGCGCTTGTGTAAACTGGTTACCATTACCCTGTTTTTGGTGCAGCCACCGGTTAACCAGACTTTCCGGGAGACATTTTCGCCCAGATGTTCCAGGATCCTCTCACCCATCATCTCACAGAGACCGGCTATGATCTCAGCTTTATCCTGTCCCTTGTTCAAAGCATGGGTACAGTCGCTTTTACAGAAAACAGAACAGCGTCCGGAAACAACATAGGGTTTTTCCGCCAGGGGAATCTCGTTGACTTCATCTAAACTGATTCCCATGCGCTTGATCTGCTGCAAAAAAAATTCTCCCGTGCCGGAAGCGCATTTGTTGCCGGTAAAGATGTTGATTATTTTGTCACTGGAGTCTACCTCATAGGTCGTAAATGTTTCCCCGCCGGCGCAGGAGATATAGTTTGTTTCGCCATAAGTATCTTTTAAGAAGGAGTAGGCGTATTCAATAGCCTCCGGTTCCGAGATAGAGGATAAATTCAGCAGATTCTTGAATTTCCGGCCTGTGACAGCTATTTTGCTGCTGAGTTGTAAATCCTCAGCTGAAACCAGTTCCAGAAAGGTCTTTTTAATATTGCCGTCATGGAGTTTGGCCGTGATATTTATTACCTGTACTTCATCATTTTTTTCCACATCCACCCGGGTTATCGTTGATGCTCCCAGGCAAATTCCTATTGCGTGCATACTATTTTACCTCCTACAATTCCACCGGTCCGGCAAAAGTTTTTTTATAGAAAAAGGTTCCCGTACCTGTGGCTATGAGCTTGCCATTTTCGTCAGTTATGCTTGTTTCAGCAAAAAATACTTTTTTACCGGTCTTGTTGACATTCCCGACAGCGGTGATTTCATTTCCTGCTTCTCCGGCAGCCAGGAAGGATATATTGATATTGCCGGTCATAGGTATAATTCCTTTGGTAATACAGGCCAAACCCATGCTGATATCAGCCAGGGTAGCCACGGCCCCCCCGTGCAAGGTGCAATAAGTATTGGTCTTGTAATTTTCCGCTGTCAGTCTGATAACCGCTTTGCCGGGTCCCAGGCCCATAAGCCTGGTCCCGATATAATTCCCGAAATAGTTATCCTCATAAAATCCCAAAATCCTGCTGTAAATCTCCGGATCCAGGCCCAGGTTTTCAATTTCCGATTCCACTAAATTCCGGCTGTCTCTCATGATTGTTCCCCCTGCAGCAATACTTGCCCCTGGTTATCTATCTATTCTCCATAGTATTTCTCTATTTTGAAAACCCCAATCCTATTATTATAGCTTTAATATTGCT
>DATMYJ010000272.1:0-2345 GCA_035561015.1 Desulfitobacteriaceae bacterium
ATCAAATAGATTCTAATTATTTCTGCGGAAAAAAATAGGAGGTTGAATTATGCAAGAAAAGAAAGCCTGGGTTTTGAATGGTTACCTTATGATTATTGTTATTTTAGCCTTGTTTGTTGGGGGAGCAATGCTTCTGACTGATTTTATTCTGTTGGGGACTGTTCTTCTCTTTCTTGGCGCCGTTCTCTCTTCCGGGATCCTGGTCGTGCAACCTAACAAGGCTTCTGTGATAACATTTTTCGGCAGTTATATAGGAACTGTGCGGGAACCCGGTTTTTGGTTTACGGCGCCTTTATCCCTGCGTAAAGGCGTTTCTCTGAGAGTGCGAAATTTTAACAGCAAAATGCTTAAAGTTAATGATACTGCAGGAAATCCAGTGGAAATAGCGGCAGTTGTAGTTTTTAAAGTTGTCGATACCGCCAAGGCTTTGTTTGATGTTGAAAAATACGAAGAATTTGTTGAGATTCAGAGTGAAACTGCTCTTCGTCATGTTGCTAACCGTTATCCCTATGATAATTATGAACATGGGGGCTATTCCCTGAGAGGAAATGCCGAAGAAGTTGCTGCCGAACTTGCCCAGGAGGTTCAGCAAAGATTGCTGTTGGCCGGGGTTGAAGTTTCCGAAGCACGTCTGACACATCTGGCCTATTCCACCGAAATTGCCGGAGCCATGCTGCAACGGCAGCAGGCTAATGCTATTTTGGCAGCCCGCCAAATTATTGTAGAAGGTGCTGTGGGAATGGTTCAAATGGCAATCGAACGCCTGGAGACAGGTGATGTTGTTAAATTGGATGAAGAGCGCAAGGCGGCTATGATCAATAATCTCCTGGTAGCTATAGTCTCTGAACGTTCCGCTCAACCTGTGATCAATACGGGGACAGTTTACTGATGACTAAGAAACAATTTCCGCTCCGTCTTGACCCCAGGCTGTATTCTGCCTTGGAACGCTGGGCGGCAGAGGAGTTTAGAAGTGTTAATGCCCATATTGAATTCCTGCTGCGTGAGGCAGTCCGTAAAGCTGGCAGGCTTAATTACCAGGCTGGCCGGGATATGACTGACGGGGAAGCAGAATCTAAATCTAAATCTAAATCTGAACCTGAATCTGAATGATGCCGGCAAGAACCGGGCAAAACAGGTCGGAGATAAAAATACCCATAAAAACCCCGGCAGTTAATTACCGCCGGGGTTTATTTCAATTGATCAGAGAATTATTATGATATTCAGGCAAATGACTAGGGTCTGATGGCTACTTTGAGAACTTTGTCAAGCTTGTTGCCAAAGATGCGATAGCCTTCTTTGATATCATCAAGGCTGAAAGTGTGAGTGATCAGCGGGGTCAGGTCAGCCCGGCCGCTTTGGATAACACTGATCATGCGGCGCAGACGTTCGAAACCACCCGGACATAAGGTACTCATGATACTGATATCACCAATGCCGGCTCCGAAAGCATCGAGTGGAATTGTGACGTTAGCTTCATAAACGCCTAAACTGGATACGACACCGCCGGGACGGACTGAACGGATACAGTTTTCAAAAGTTTTCTGAGTACCAATAGCCTCAATAGCGACATCGACGCCATAGCCGCCGGTATGTTTTTTGATTTCACTTATAACATCAACTTTAGTGAAGTCGAGAACAATATCCGCTCCCATCCTCTTGGACATCTCCATCCGTTCCGGAATATTCTCGACTGTAATGACTTTGGTAGCCCCGCTCAGTCGGGCGCCCACTGTGGCACACAAGCCAACCGGTCCCTGAGCGAAGATGGCCACAGAATCGCCGATCTTCACCTTGGCGCTGTCCGAGGCCGAAAAGCCGGTAGTCATAATGTCGCCGACAAACAGAACTTGTTCGTCTGTAAGATCATCAGGAATTTTAGCCATATTATACTGAGCAGAAGGTACTTTAATATATTCTGCCTGGGCACCGTTTATGGTATTGCCAAATTTCCAGCCGCCCAAAAGGCCGCCGCATTGTGAAGTAGCACCACTTAGGCAATAGAAACATTGGCCGCAGGGAGTAATTGCGCCGATAGCAACCCGATCGCCAGGGTTAATGCCTGTAACTCCGGCACCTAAGGAGTCAACAACACCGACAAACTCATGGCCGATGATCAGTCCGGGCTTGACAGGGTAACCGCCTGAAAGAATGTGGATATCAGTGCCGCAGATAGTTGTCAGAGTAACCTTAATAATGGCTTCGCCAGGTCCGGCCACAGGTTTGGGCACTTGCTCGATTCTGATATCATTTGGTCCGTGAAAAACTAATGCCTTCATTGTCATGTATTTGTCCTCCTATTTTTTAATTTGGTAATATTTATATCAGATGGCATATTACCATTTTGC
>DATMYJ010000273.1:0-3607 GCA_035561015.1 Desulfitobacteriaceae bacterium
ATTATAAATATGGCAATTATGCTTATACAAAAACTTATTCTTCCATGATGTGCTGGATAATCTTTATTTTCAGGGCATTTAAATAGACAGTTCTTCTGCCAACTCATAAAGTTCCATATTTAGCCCGCGTTTTGGACCATTAACAACTTCCAGGGGCACGCCCTCAATTTTTTGGTTTACAGAAGCTGTCATTTGCTTATTCGCGCCAGCCAGAATTAATTCGATTGCTTTTCCTCCCATGACTGCAGCCAGGATAGCATCATTGGCTGAAGGGCTTCCTCCTCTTTGGATATGTCCTAAGACAGTAACCTTGGTATCCAGACCAGAGCTGTTGTGGACATCCTTTCCAATCTGATAACCACTCCCAGCTCCTTCAGAGACAATAATGATACTGTGATGTTTACCTCGCCCATATCCGCGTTTGATCTTAGCAACAATGTCCTCCATCTGATATGGTATCTCCGGGATCAGGATTGTTTCAGCGCCACACGCTAATCCGGACATTAAAGCAATACTGCCGCATTCCCTTCCCATGACTTCGACAACAAATGTCCGTTCATGCGAAGTTGCGGTATCGCGGATTTTACTGACAGCTTCGACGACTGTATTAACGGCAGTATCAAAACCGATCGTTATTTCTGTGCCGGTGATATCATTATCTATCGTCCCAGGTATGCCGATGACTTTAGTACCCTGTGCTGCCAGCGCCAGAGCACCACGAAATGAACCATCACCGCCAATGACGACCAAAGCATCGATATCATGCCTTCGCAATTGCCGGGCAGCAATTTGCTGTCCCTCCAGAGTCATCATTTCGGTAGAACGGGCCGTACGCAGGATAGTACCGCCACGGTGCACAATATCGGCAACAGAACCAACACGCAATTCCTGGATTTCTCCGTGGATCAAGCCTTCATAGCCGTGTCTGACCCCAAACACTTTAAGGTTATGAAATATCCCTTTCCGTACAACTGCCCTTATAGCCGCATTCATTCCGGGAGCATCTCCGCCGCTGGTCAGTACAGCAATTCTGCTTATCTCTCTCATAACGATCACACTTCCTTTACTTGTAAATTTACAAAACGCAAGCCTTCTCTTTCATTGCTTAAATAAATTCCTTTAGGGAGTACGAGAATCAGATTGATCAAAATAGCTTTAATTTATAGGATTAGATGTATACACTGCGAAGTTATCAAATAGGCCATAGCAACTTATTGTCAAGCATTTAGAATATCATAACAGGATAGGAGTGTTATTATGAGAATCACTGATTTGACCCATTTTATTGATTCGGATATGCCGGTTTTTCCAGGAGCGGAACAGCCAGTTTTTGAAATAGTAAAAACCTTGGAAAGCGATGGTTATCGGGAGGCAAAAATCTCCATGTATACCCATACAGGCACCCATATTGATGCTCCGGCCCATATATTGAGTAAGAAACCCTATCTGGATGATTTAGCTGTAGAACATTTTATTGGAAAGGCTGCTATTCTCGATTTCTCCGATGGAGAGATGGAATTAATAGATCTTGCCTGTTTGAAGCCTTACGAGGAAAAAATAAAAAATGTTGAGTTCCTGATAATAAAAACCGGTTGGAGTAAATACTGGGGTGATGAAAAGTATTTTGCAGATTTCCCTTCTATAAGCGAAGAATCTGCCAAATGGTTGTCAGAATTTAATTTGAAGGGCATTGGTGTTGATACTGTTTCAATTGATGCTATTAAATCAACCACATTTGCCATTCATAAGATATTATTGCAAAAGAACATCATAATTATTGAGAATCTGGCAAATTTAGATTCCCTTAGTAAGGAGCATTTTATTTTAAGTGTTCTGCCCCTGAAAAATAAAAATGCTGATGGTTCACCGGTACGGGCTATTTCCATAGAAAATATATAGCGACTTAGTTCTAATATTGAGATAATGAGCACTTCGGCAGTTATAGCCGCATTTCCTGCCGGATCCTCCGATATTCTATCCAGGTCAGCCAAATCATGATTAGGTCAAAGACGGTCAGAATGATCAGCCAGCTAGAATGGCTGTAGGAATAGCGGTATATCTGATAAACGATGAATAAGAGCAAAAAAACAATCATGAGAGGATAGGCCCATAACTTCTTCATCCATAATAATTGCACGAGGATCAATTTAACTATCCCGTGGGATAAGAGATAAAAAACGGCGAAATGCTGTGCGCTGACCGAAAATGCATGACTTGTTTTCATTAAGAAGTTTACAAACAAATCGTTGGGATCTTCTGCTAATTCGTGTTGGGTAAGGAAAACGAGGACCCTGCTTAAGCGCGCTGGACTAAAAAAGATTATCAACAAACCACCCAGAACCTCAAACAGGCCATCAAGTCCTTTGATAAACAGCATGATTTCAAAGCTGTCATGAAGCCAAGTTCTTTTCGAGAGTGAGCGCTTTGTTTTTAACACAAGAATTTCTCCTGACTTTTTGGATTAGAACCAGACCTGAAGTATTTTGCCTGAGCACATTTACTTTCGTCCCAAGATCAGCGCTGCCTGCTTAAAACTTTATTCTCCATTTTGCAAATGTTCTTCTCTGCTCTTCGCTGGTTAAATTTTACTAGACGCTGAGAAATCTGTCCATTTCTTTATAACCTAATTTAAGATATGCTGTCCAGGTGTCATATTCAGCACTCAGCTCAGGCCGTTATTTTTTGCTCGATATAAGCAACCCCAATGATCCAGCGGCGGCTATTAAAAAAATGATTCAATCAGGGGGAAATAATGTTTTCCTGGCTCTGTCCCTGGAGAGGTTGAAAGACTGCCAGGGTATTGCTTTTTCCAGAGCCTCCTTTTTCGAGGTCAGCCCATTTTCCAGTTTTTCAGCCAACTCCCGCTCCGAGGTGTTTTGCATGAAATCCACCAGCTGCGGTACAGCTTCATAGGAAAGCGTTGTCAGATAGAGAATATCGATAGGATTTCCCTGTTGGTAACGGGCAATATTGTTTTTGGCAATCAGGCTGTCAATATTGAGATAATTCAGCAGTGTATAGGCAAGAAGGGAAATGACAATAAAGGATTTGAGCAGACTCAGTTTCGGGATCCATATTTTATAGAGTGTGGCTGCAAAGAGCACAAGCAAGTAGCCCATAAAAGCGTGGGTCAAGACCCTCAGATAGGTTAAGCCATAAGCCTCTTCATAGAGGGACATTCTAAAGTGGGCAGATAAGAGCATGATCACGGTCCCGATCACCAAAAAGGTGTTTAGGAGTTGGACTGCTTTGTCCGCTCTGCTGCCGGATAATTTCACCAAATTCATATTCCCCAGCAGAATGAGCAGGTTGATCAGGGTCACAGCAATCAGTTCGGAAAATCCTTTTCGGGCATACTCCGCATAGGTAAAGTCCTGAGGCAGGCCGTATTGCAGGCTGCCGAAGAGGTAGGAAAACTGAATAGCGATATCATCTGGCAGGTTGAAATTTGTGCCATAAATTGCAAAAAATAAAACCGCCATTTCTGACGGGTTAAGCACATCTGAAAAAACTTTAAAGATTCCACCTGCTGAGCACAGAAACTCTCTCCAGTTAAGGGAAAGGTAAATGGAGGAGAAGATTGTCTTAAATATATAGTCTTTGATAT
>DATMYJ010000274.1:0-5033 GCA_035561015.1 Desulfitobacteriaceae bacterium
AGGCATAGACAAGAAAATCGGTTTTGTCATCGGCGGTGTAATTCCTCCGCTGGACATTCCGAAGCTCAAGGCTATGGGTTACAATGATGTTTATCCCAGCGGCGCGACCCGTGAGCAAATCATCAACGGCATTAAGAAAGCAGTTCTGAAAAAATAAGATCTCCAGGTTATAAGAACAAGGGAACAGCTATTGTAGTTGAAATGTAATTTGAAATTTGCTTCAGTATGATACAGACCACCGGGATGGTGTTCAGCGGCCGCTGGTAAGGCAGGCAGATAAAGCCGGCAATACCAGTGGCCTTCTAATGAAAAATGTCAGCAATTAAATAGTAAAGCAACAGAATGCCTGTAATAGTCGGTAAGCATCGCAGTAAAGGAAAAGCACCTTAATAATTTAGAAGGTACTTTCGAAGCTCAAAGCAAAAGATAAACAAAAGGATAATAAGCGGAATAACCAGGAGGGTTAAGCAGTTGGCTGAGAAGAAAACCAATGCTGAAACTAAACGTTGGGAAGAAGAAACACTCAAGAAGTTTCAGGCTAAGAGGAGTGAACGTAAAAAGAGATTTACTACCTTGTCAAACCTGGAAAGGAAAAGATTGTATCTGCCGGAAAAAATAACTTCTGAATACATGAAAAAAATAGGCTACCCCGGGGAATATCCCTTTACCAGGGGAGTTTATCCGACAATGTACAGAGGTCAAATCTGGACACACCGGCAGATCGCCGGGTTTGGCACAGGGGAAGACACTAACGGACGTTTTCGTTTTCTTTTATCTCAGGGACAAACAGGTTTGAGTGTCGACTTTGATTACCCGACCTTGGTGGGGTATGATTCCGACAACCCCAGAGCCGAGGGAGAGGTGGGTAAAGTAGGAGTAGCTATAGACTCTCTGGGAGATATGGATGCTCTTTTTCACGGCATTCCTTTGGATCAAATCAGTATTTCCATGACTATTAACTTTCCTGCCCCTATCATCTATGCTATGTATATTGCTCTGGCTGAAAAAAGGGGGATCAACTGGGGTAAACTGACCGGCACCATCCAGTTTGATTTACTGAAAGAATATATTGGTCAGAAATCTTTTATTTTCCCTCCGCGCCCCTCCATGAAGCTGATCAGAGATGTATTTTCCTTTGCCAGCAAAAATACTCCGCGCTGGAATTTTATCAATGTGTCGGGCTATCATATCAGAGAAGCAGGCAGTACGGCCGTACAGGAATTAGCTTTTACTCTGGGTGCAGGCATTCATTATGTTGAAGAAGGCATCAAAGCAGGGTTAGCAGTCGATGATTTTACGCCCAGGATGTCCTTTTTCTTCAGTTCACAAATTGATTTCTTTGAGGAAATAGCCAAGTTTCGGGCTGCCCGCAGAATGTGGGCCCGACTGATGAAGGAACGCTTCGGGGCGAAAAAACAGGAAGCTATGCGTCTGCGTTTTCATACCCAGACCGCCTGTGCTTCGTGTACAGCACGTCAGCCTCTTAATAATATAATTCGGACAACTGCGGAAGCCATGTCGGCGGTCTTAGGCGGAACCCAGTCCCTTCATTGCAATGGTTATGATGAAGCTTTGGGTATGGCCTCCGAACATGCCATGCAAATGGCTCTCAGGACTCAGCAGATTATTGCCGAAGAGACTGGTGTTGCTGATACTGTAGATCCCTTGGCCGGTTCATATTATGTGGAGGAACTGACCGACAGGATTGAACAGGAAGCAATGAAATATATCGAGGAAATCGATAAACGGGGCGGTTATATCCAGTGTATCGAAGATAATTACTTCCAGCAGGAAATTGCTGACGCTGCCTATGCTTTTCAAAAACTGAAAGAAACCGGTGAAATGGTTATAGTTGGTGTGAATAAATATCAGATTGATGAAGAACTGACAATAGATATAATGACATCTGATCCTGATTCTGCCAATACTCAGATATTGAGGACCAAGCGTCTGAAGAAGACTAGAGATAATCTCAGAGTGAATGCCCTTTTGGCTGAGATCAGAGAAGCAGCAACCAATGAAGAGATAAATATTGTACCGAAAATCCTGGCAGCTGTTAAAGCTGACGCTACCGAAGGTGATATTATCCAGGTTCTGAAGGAAGTTTATGGTGAGTACCAGGAGAAACCTGTATTTTAAACTTTGTTGTAAATATATAAAGGAAGCGTATAATTATGAGGAGACCAATCAGAGTTTTAATAGCAAAATCAGGTTTAGATGGACATGACAGAGGGGCTAAAGTAGTAGCGCGGGCTTTGACTGACGCAGGTATGGAGGTCATCTACAGCGGCTTGTTCCTGACTCCTGAAGATATAGTCGATATTGCTATGCAGGAAGATGTGGATGTGCTTGGGATAAGCATCTTATCCGGAGCTCATATGACTATTATTCCTAAAATATTGAGACTGCTTAAGGAAAATGATTTGGAGGATATCCTGATGATTCCAGGAGGAGTCATCGTACAGAAAGATGAAATTGACGAAATATTGAGTTGGGGCATTCCGGCGATTTTCGGGCCGGATACGCCACTGCAGACTATCGTCGATTTTATAGAAGAGAATGTTGATTGTGGAGCGGTTATGGAATATAGATTACCGGGATAAAATTGTCAATTGTCGCCATATCGCTGTGATTGACCGGCAATCTGCTGGAAGCGGTATGGCAGATTGACATTACAGATAGATGGTTAATGGCAGATATTTTCAATTATGCTTATTGTATAATCATCATCTTTATTTTATAATGATTTAAACATCCCAAAATATTTTCAGTTATATGTGAGATGGAAAAGATTATCCTGATACAGTTAACGGCTCGTAATAAGAGTATTGTTCCTACAATTGCTTTTTTATGTCTGAGGTTACATACACTTGTAGGGGGGGTGGAGTATCTTGTATAATCCTGGACTTGCTGTTTTAACGTCAGAGGATCCAATTAAATTAAACATGGAATTAGTGCACATCTGGGAGTCTTATGTAGTGACCGGTAGGTTACCGGAAGAAAAGATTCGATCAGTTGTGAGTGAGTCGTGGAAAAGATGCAGCGAATTTGGCGTGAGCTCAAGGCTGCATAAAGCACATAAGGTGTTGTCTGAAGAAGATTTGTTTAAAATAAGAATTGATTCTGAATTGAGAGATATAGCTCAGCCTATTATTAAAGATTTGGCTCAGACAATAGGTGGAACCAGACATGTGGCTTTTCTATGCAATTCCAAAGGTCAGATTGTCGAAGTAGTGGGAGACGAGGATGTTCAGGAACGAGCTTCCTTAAACAATTTAATTGTGGGCGCCGATTGGAGCGAAGAAGGCGCCGGCACCAACGCAATCGGAACAGCAATTAAACATGAAGGGCCTGTTCAGATATTTTCTGCTGAACATTATTGTGAGGGCTGGCACTGCTGGACATGCACAGCAACACCTATCCTGGATCCTATCAGTAAGAAGATCATAGGAGTTCTGGATTTGACGGGTCCTTGGAACAGTTATCAGCGCCACACACTGGCCTTGGTTGTAGCACAAGCCAAAGCTATCGAAAGATCTTTATTAGAAAAAGAACTTATTTGTCAGCAAATGCTTACTAATAGATATATAGATGTCTGTGGTGAGTCTACGCGGGATGGCCTTATAGTCATCGATATGCGGGGACGGGTAATTCGCCTTAATGAGCAGGCGGGCCGCAGGCTGGGCCTCGATCCGGTCAGGGTTATTGGTCAGACTGTGACGAATTTTCCTGAGCTGAGTAATGCTTTTTCTGAAATAATCCAGCTTGGGGAACCGAAATGCGAACGGGAATCATTTATTCTGGATAACCAATCGGGACAGAATGTTCGCCTTATCAGCAAACCTGTGACAGAGAATAATAAATTATTGGGTGCAATGATTACCTTGCCGGCGGTTCCCTTGTTCAGGAAAGGTGAGGGTTCTTATCCGGGATCAGACAGTGCTTTAATAAGTAACAATAATATCCCGGATGATGTTGATGTTATCAATAACAAAGGCCGCAGAACAGCAAAAGTAATATTTAGAGCTGCCGAGGTCGAGTCCAGAAGCAATGCAGCCCGTTATAATTTTCCCTCGATTCTGGGAAAAAGTGAAATATTCCTGAAAAGTATTGATATGGCAAAACGGGCAGCTTTGAATGATGCTAAAGTGCTTATCCAGGGTGAAAGCGGGACGGGCAAGGAATTGGTGGCTCAGGCCATTCACCTGGCCAGCAAAAGGACATCCGGCCCTTTTATTGCCATCAACTGCGGGGCTTTACCTAAAGAACTGGTCGGCAGCGAACTTTTTGGCTATGCTGATGGTGCTTTTACGGGAGCAAATAAAGGCGGTAATCCCGGAAAATTTGAGTTGGCCAAGGGTGGAACGATATTCTTTGATGAAATTGGCGAAATGCCGTTGGATCAGCAGGTAAACCTGTTGCGGGTCTTACAGGAGAAGGAAGTAGTGCGGATCGGCGGCCGCAAGACTATTCCGATTGATGTCCGGATCATAGCAGCCAGTAATAAGCATCTTGCTGATGAGGTCAAGAAAGGCAATTTCCGGGAAGATCTCTTTTATCGTTTGAATGTGATCAATATTGATCTGCCGCCGTTACGGAAACGTCGGGAGGATATCAGCCTTTTGGTTCATAATTTCCTGGACAAAGCGCGCAAAGAATTGGGCAGAATGGGATTGCGCATAGACAATGGAACAATGCAGATCCTGGAGGCTTATGATTGGCCAGGCAATGTGCGCGAGTTGCGCAATGTGATTGAGCGGACAGTGCAGATGATTAATGATGACAATATCACAGTTGAGTATCTTCCCCAGGAGATAGTGGAAGCAGTTGGTAATAAGATGGAACCAGAGTTAGTCAGAACAGAGCAGAACGAAATTATCACTGACCTATCACTTGTAGACAGATATGAACGGGATATATTATTGAATGCAGTCAAGCAGTGCAATGATAATATGACCAAAGCTGCTGCTCAATTGAATATGGCTCGCAGCACCTTGTACCGTAAGCTGAAGAGATATGGTTGTATCTAAAAT
>DATMYJ010000275.1:0-4337 GCA_035561015.1 Desulfitobacteriaceae bacterium
GAATTAAAGAATGTACCTGGACAAATCCTGATTGCGGGCTACATCTCCCACTTTATGCTGGATATACTCGCGATTTATGATAACCTCATAATCCTCGGGAAGTTCCGATGCTTCGAAAGACAACTCTTCCAGTACTTTTTCCACAATAGTATGGAGCCTGCGTGCCCCAATATTTTCGGTATTAGAGTTTACCTCATAGGCTACATTAGCCAGTTCTTCGATTGCGCTCGCGGTGAAACTTACCTTTATCCCTTCAGTGGCCAATAAGGCACTGTATTGTTTGAGGAGCGAGGATTGGGGTTCGGTAAGAATACGTTGAAAGTCTGCCACACTCAAAGATTTCAGTTCTACCCGGATCGGGAAACGGCCCTGCAATTCCGGGATCAGATCCGAGGGTTTACTTGTATGAAAAGCTCCTGCTGCCAAAAACAGAATATGGTCAGTTTTCACCAGTCCATATTTGGTAGCTACTGCAGATCCCTCCACAATCGGCAGGATATCACGCTGGACCCCGCCCCTGGAAACATCCGGGCCACCGGCACCTTCCCGACCGGCTACCTTGTCAATTTCATCGATAAAGACAATTCCTTCATATTCAGTCCGCCTGATCGCTTCCTGAACAATTTCGTCCTGGTCGATCAGAAGCTGGGCTTCTTCCTGGATCAGGACCCTTCTGGCTTCCTTGACAGTCAACTTGCGTTTTTTGCGTTTTTTGGGCATCATCCCGGCCATCATATCCTGAAGATTAATACCAAATTCCATCCCGCTATTTCCCAGCAAGTCAACCAGCGGAGCACTTTCCTCAACTTCAAGCTCTATTATGCGGTCTTCCAGATCACCGGCCCGTAAGCGTTCTGCTACGATCGCCCGATCCTTTTTCAGCTCTGGTGTATCCCGAACTTCTTCCTCTTTATCAGGATTTTGACCGAATAGCATCTGGAAAGGATTACCGGAGCTGCTTTCCGCAGCCTTTCCCGGGACAAGCAAAGTCAGCAGACGCTTTTCAGCATTTATTGCCGCCTCTGCTCCAACCTGTTCCATGCGTTCAGCTTTAACCATACGCATAGCAGTTTCAGTTAAATCCCTGATGATTGCTTCCACATCCCGGCCGACATAACCTACTTCCGTAAATTTCGTCGCCTCGACCTTGACAAAGGGAGCGCGAACCAGTTTCGCTAATCTACGGGCAATTTCCGTTTTTCCGACTCCCGTTGGACCAATCATTAAAATATTCTTGGGCAGATATTCTTCTTGCAGTGTTTCCGGCAATAAGGAACGGCGATAGCGATTTCTCAAGGCGATGGCCACTGCCCGTTTCGCCTCATTCTGTCCAACGATGTTGTGGTCGAGTTCGCGGACAATTTCACGTGGAGTCAATTGGTCCATGGTTTCACTCCTTCTTATAACTCTTCCACTGTTACCTGATCATTGGTATAAACGCAAATCGCAGCAGCTACTGCCATGGCCTCTCTGACAAGCTCGGCAGGCTGCATATCCGTGTGTAAGGCTAGCGCCCGAGCCGCAGCCAAAGCATAATTGCCGCCGGAACCAATAGCTGCAATACCATCATCAGGTTCAATAATTTCTCCTGAGCCGGAAAGTAACAACAGATTGTGACTATCTGCTACCAGCAACAAGGCCTCCAGGTGGCGGAGTATCTTGTCGGTACGCCAGTCCTTGGCTAATTCTACTGCTGCCCGCTGAAGATTTCCATGATACTCTTCGAGTTTCTTTTCGAATTTATCAAACAAAGTAAAGGCATCAGCAACAGAACCGGCAAATCCAGCGATAACCTGACCATTAAAAAGACGCCGGACCTTTCTGGCCTTATGCTTCATTACTGTTGTTTGTCCCAAAGTCACTTGTCCGTCACCGGCCATAGCAACATGTTCGCCCTTCTTTACTGCAACAATAGTAGTGGCATGGAAAGCGGTTGCAGGGAACATTTTATCCCCTCCTTTAACGGCAGTTTACTAGTTCTTTTTGTAATAGTCAAGGCAATTGTATTCAATTTACGTTCTTTTCTGAATATTATTTTTTAACGTTCAATTTCAGGAACGGGGATGAGCCTGGAGATAGATTTCTTTCAGGCGTTCCCGGGTAAGATGAGTATAGATTTGAGTTGACGACAGCTTTTCATGACCCAGCAATTCCTGCACACTCCGTAAATCTGCCCCGCCATTAAGTAAATGGGTAGCAAAAGTATGTCTCAGCATATGGGGATGGACATGCTGTTCCAGACCAACCTCCTGGGCTAATTTATCAAGAATTCGCCGGACTGAACGAACAGATAAGCGCGACCCCTGATAATTGAGCAGCAGAGCCGGGATGGTATCCGCGCGTAATTGCAGGTAAGTGTCAATGGCCTCCGCGGCATACTGAGTCAGGGGAACAACCCTCTCTTTTCCCCTTTTGCCCTTAACCTTGAGCAAACAGATGTCCAGCTCAAGATCTTCCTTATTCAAACTAATCAATTCGCTGACCCGCAAACCGGAACCATACAGCAGTTCCAGGATAACCTGATCCCTGCAGCCCAGGAGAGTATTACAATCAGATGCAGTCAGCAGTTTTTTCATTTGTTCCAAATAAAGAAACTGGGGCAGACTGCTGCCGGTTTTGGGACTTGCCAGCTTATGAACAGGATTTTGGGCCAGGATTCCTTCACGGCAAAGAAATTTAGAGAAAGTGCGTAAGGCTGCTATTTTACGGGCAATACTCTTGCGTGTCAGTCCCTGATCGGTCAGCTGTCCCAGATAACTGCGGACAATGTACAAATCAACCTCACTAACAGCAATCTGTTCCACACTTTTCCCTAATTCCCGGGCGGTAAAATCAAAAAACTGGATCAAATCAGTCTGGTAAGCTGCAATAGTAGAGGGCGAATTGTTTTGGGCAGACTGATAGCCGGCAAAAAGACTAAGAGCGAGGTCAGCAAGCATTTCAATCCCCCCTCCCGGCAAGGCCCTCCCGCAGACAATATTCTTCCAGTACTTTCAAGGCTCTCTGAGAGAGCAGGGTGTTCTTCTCCCGCTTGCCCCTGATGCGCCGTTCCAGAGGAGGCAGCAAGCCAAAATTGATATTCATAGGCTGAAAATCCTGACTGGGTGAACCTTCCAGATGCCTGGCCAAGCCGCCCAGAGCAGTTTCCGGCGGGAAAATCAAAGTGTCTCTCCCCTCAGAACGCCGTCCGGCATTTAACCCCGCCATTAGGCCGCTGGCCGCCGATTCCAGATAACCTTCAACCCCGGTGATTTGTCCGGCAAAAAAAAGCTGCGGGTTTGTTCTTAAACTAAAATCAGCTTTGAGGAGACGAGGGGAATTCAGGAAAGTATTGCGATGCATCACTCCCAAGCGGACAAATTCGGCCTTTTCCAGCCCGGGAATAAGACGGAATACCCTGACCTGCTCAGCCCATTTGAGGTTGGTCTGGAAGCCCACCAGGTTAAACAAGGTACCGGCGAGATTTTCCTTGCGCAGCTGCACAACAGCATATGGTTGACGGTCGGAGTGGGGATCGCTAAGCCCTACCGGCTTAAGCGGACCGAAAGTCAAAGTCTGGGGACCACGGTTAGCCATTACTTCAATAGGCATACAGCCTTCGAATACCTTCTCCTTCTCAAAACCCCGGACAGCGGCTCTTTCTGCTGTAATCAAGGCCTGATAAAAGCGCTCATATTCATCCTTAGTCAGGGGACAGTTTAAATAATCAGCCTCTCCTTTGTTGTAACGGGATGCCCAGAATGCTTTGTCCAGATCAATCGACTCCAGAGTAACAATCGGAGCAGCAGCATCGCAGAAGGCCAGACTTTCCTGCCCGGTGAGCTCCTGGATATGCGTAGCCAATTTATCGGAGGTTAAAGGACCGCTGGCTACTACCGTAATCCCGCTTGCCGGCAGAATCCCGACTTCCTCCCTTGAGACTCTTACTCTAGGATGTTCGGATAAGAAATCAGTAATTTTGCGGGCAAAATGCTCGCGGTCTACCGCCAGGGCTCCGCCGGCAGGAACAGTATTCGCATCAGCTGCCTTCATTATAAGTGAATCAAGTCGTCTCATTTCTTCTTTTAAAAGTCCGGCTGCATTTTCCAGACCTGCTGCCCGCAAAGAATTACTGCAGACCAATTCAGCGAAGAGATCGGTCTGATGGGCAGGCGTGGATTTTTCAGGCCTCATTTCAAACAGTTCGACCGTTATACCCTGTTTTGCCAACTGCCAGGCAGCTTCGGAACCGGCCAGGCCGGCACCGATAACGGTTACAACTTTTGTCATAATAATCTACTCCTATTATCCGAATAAATTCCATTCAGGTATAAAAGGCGGTCTGCCCTAAAAAATAT
>DATMYJ010000276.1:0-13621 GCA_035561015.1 Desulfitobacteriaceae bacterium
GGATTGGATATTATTAATATTTATTTTGCTTGTCTTGGGAGCAGCTGCTTATACCGTTATTCCTGATTTGTTTTTGCATCGTTTAGGAGTTGGCAGTTGGAAAAAACACTACAACGCCGGTGTAGCTTTGACCTTCGATGATGGTCCGGATTTGGAAATTACCCCGAATATTCTGGATATTTTAGCTCAGAATAAAGTTGAAGCAACATTTTTTTTAGTTGGAGCCAAGGCCGCAAAATATCCTGAACTAACCAGAGATATTCTGGCTCAGGGTCATCAGATTGGCCTCCATTCCCAGAATCATCGCCATGCCTGGCTTTCATCTCCTTGGGCAACCTGGCGTGAGTGGGGGGAAGCAGCTGCTGTTATCGAAAAAATTACCGGCCGGCCGGTTGAATGGGTACGCCCTCCCTGGGGTACTTTTAATCTGGCAACCTGGTGGTGGATAAAAAAACATCGTAAACGGATCGTATTGTGGAATATTGAAGGGCATGACTGGCAGGCCAAGCGGTCAGCTGCAGAGATTACCGGGCGTATTATCCGCAAAGCTGGGAATGGTGGCATTGTTGTTCTGCATGACAGTGGGGGTGAGATCGGAGCTTCCCAGCATACTTTGCAGGCTTTGGAAAATATTTGTCAGGGTCTGGTGGCGAAAAGAAAGCTTGCTTTGGTTCCTTTGGAATTCCCTGATTGGAGCGGCTTACGGAGATTGGTTTTCAGTCTTTGGCAAAAATGGGAGCAACTTTTTGCCAAGGTTAATCATCTGGAAATAATTGATGCTGCCAATATATATCGCTTAGCCAGGACCAGATATAAAGGGCCTGAATTATATGGTGGGGACGGGCGGATATTAGCCAAAGCAGGAGATGTGGTCGGAGAATTACATGTAGACAGTTTGCGTTTAAGTGGAAGGGGGACAGATATCCATACTATTGGAATCAAAGTCCTCAGGCAAGTGCGAGAATCTTTGCCCGATTTGGCTGCTTTTATTAACGATAATCCTGCATATACGGATATTCAGGTTTTTATGGGGACTTCCTTGTTAAATCGCGGGGTTAAAGGTTTGGGTTTTAGCGTTCAGGAGGTTTCTCCGAGCTGGTTTTATCGTGGAATCGAGGCTCTGCAAAAGTTGAATTTGAGGATTTATCATCCCTCTGGAAAGGGAAACAATCGTAAACTTATGGAAGGGCGGCTCAAGATTGTTTGGATAAGCAGAGAAGAACTCCTGGGGCGCTGGCTGAAGGAAACTTGATTTAAGGTACTGATTCTGGTAAAATAGTTCAGATTAATTGCCTTCAAAGCAAGGCTGTTTTTAATGTCTGGTATATTAAGTTCATACACTCAAGTGCTCGGTGGAGGGCAGCTAATGTCGCTCGTTGGGTAAAATGGTGGTTTATGGTCCTGATAAACCGGCAGGACCATAGAAATATCTGCCTGCGGCCTTGCAAAATATAAATGAAGTTTAAGGGGGAGCATTTATGTCGGTTAATGTAGAACAAATAGATAAAAATGTAATCCAAATGGAAGTAACTGTTGAAGCGGATAAATTAGCGACGGCGCTTGAACAGGCAGCTAAAACAATGGCTAATCAGGTTAATATTCCTGGATTCCGGAAGGGAAAAGCTCCGCGCAAAATGGTTGAAGCACATGTGGGAATCCAGGCTCTTTTGAATGAAGCTGTAGAGAAGTTATTGGGACCGTCCTATACTCAGGCAGTAGACGACAACGGCATAGATCCTGTCGATCGGCCGGATATTGATATAGTTCAGCTGGAGGAAGGGAAAGACCTTATCTACAAGGCCAAGGTTACTGTTAAGCCGGAAGTTGTTTTAGGCGAATACAGAGGGATAACGGTTGAAAAGGAAGCAGCCGTGGTTGAGGATGCTCAAGTTGAGGAAGATCTCAAAAGCAAGCAGGGGCAACACGCTCTTCTGATCAATGTGGAGGAAGGCCCGGTAGCAGAGGGAGATACGGTAACGCTTGATTTTGAAGGCTTCGTGGATGGGGTGGCATTCGCTGGCGGTAAAGCAGAGGATCACGAACTGGTTATCGGTTCCGGAAGTTTTATTCCCGGCTTTGAAGACCAGCTGATCGGTACTGAAATCGGGCAGGATACAGAAGTTAAAGTGCAGTTCCCGACTGAATATCACAGTGAAGACCTTGCCGGTAAAGATGCTGTGTTTAAAGTTAAAGTCAAAAAGATCCAGCGAAAAGAACTTGCTTCTTTGGATGATGAATTTGCCAAGGATATCAGTGAGTTTGAAACATTGGAGGAATTAAAGCAAGATATCCGCAGCAAACTCTTGACAGCAGCGGAAGAACGCGCAGAAACTAAATATCGCAATGCTGTTATAGCTAAGATCGTGGATAATGCCAGCGTAGAAATTCCGCCAGTTATGATTGACACGCGTTTGAATTCCATGGTGCAGGATTTCAGCCGTAATCTATCTTACCAGGGAATTTCCCTGGAGCAGTATTTCCAGTATACTAATTCCAGCGAAGATGAGATGAGAGAACATTTCCGGACTCAGGCTGCCGAAGGAGTAAAGACTGAACTTGTTGTGGAAGCTATTGCAAAAGCGGAAGGTATTTCGGCTACTGATGAAGAATTAGATAAAGAGTTGGAGAAAATGGCTCAGACTTATAATCAAAGACTGGAAGTTATGAAAAAGAGCCTGGATTCACGGGGAGAATTGGATTTTATGAGAAATGGTTTGGTTCACAAGAAAACGGTCGATTATCTGCTGGAACAAAACATGTGAGTAAATGTTGTGCGGGAAATTCTGAGATAAAGGGGTGAGAGAATGGCAAAGCATAACGATGAAAAAAATCAGCTTAAATGCTCTTTTTGTGGTAAAACTCAGGAACAAGTCAAAAAACTTGTTGCTGGTCCAGGAGTCTATATCTGTGACGAATGCATAGAGTTGTGTAATGAAATTATTGAGGAAGAACTTAGTGAAGATTTGGGAATTGAATTTGGTGATATTCCGAAGCCCAAGGAAATAAGGATAATACTGGATCAATATGTCATTGGCCAGGAACAAGCCAAAAAGACCCTGTCTGTGGCAGTATATAATCATTACAAACGGATTAACCTGGGGATGAAAATAGATGATGTTGAATTACAGAAATCAAACATCATTATGTTGGGCCCGACGGGATCGGGAAAAACACTTCTTGCCTCTACTTTAGCCAAAGTTCTCAATGTTCCTTTTGCCATTGCTGATGCCACTTCTTTGACTGAAGCAGGTTATGTCGGCGAAGATGTGGAAAATATTCTTCTGAAACTGATTCAGGCTGCAGACTATGATGTTGAAAAAGCCGAAAAAGGCATCGTTTATATTGATGAAATTGACAAGATTGCTCGCAAATCAGAAAATCCTTCTATAACCCGAGACGTATCTGGAGAGGGTGTGCAACAGGCTTTACTGAAAATTCTGGAAGGTACTGTTGCCAGTGTTCCTCCTCAGGGAGGGCGCAAGCACCCCCATCAGGAATTCATTCAGCTCGATACTACCAATATCCTTTTTATTGTTGGCGGGGCTTTTGACGGGATAGAAAAGATTATCCAAAACCGCACTGGTAAAAAGGTCATGGGCTTTGGGGCCGAAATCCGTAAGAAAGGTGATACTGATATCGGTCAGATACTCAAAGAAATTTTGCCAGGCGATCTCCTCAAATTTGGTTTGATTCCGGAGTTTGTGGGCAGATTGCCGGTTATTGTCACTTTAGATGCTCTGGATGAAGACGCCCTGATTCGTATTTTGACTGAACCTAAGAATGCCTTGGTGAAGCAATACCAAAAACTTTTTGAATTAGATGGTATAAATTTGGAATTTAATGAAGATGCCCTGGCAGCAATCGCTGAGGAAGCTATCCGGCGCAATACCGGAGCCCGCGGCCTGCGTTCCATTGTCGAAGATATTCTGCTCAATGTTATGTATGATCTGCCTTCCCGTACGGATGTTACCAAATGTTATATTTCTAAGGATGTTGTCATGAAGAAGGAAGAACCTTTGCTAATGACCGCTGAAAAGGTCAAAAAAGGCAAAAAAGAAGAATCAGCTTAAAACCGGATGCCAGGAGATGTCCCCAAAGTATGAACTGGAAACAGTTCAGGGGACATCTCTTTTTTGTTGAAAAAGAATAGCCTTTCGTATTACCCTAAGGACTCTCTTGGCAGGAAGAACGGGGGAATTTGCTTGAGCAGGGTGAAACATGGTAAAATAATGTTGTATTCTTCAGTTGTCAGATCAGCAATCAGAACAGCCAATGAAATAGTATTCAGCAGACAAAGGCACACTGATTTGGTGTGTCTTTGTAGCTGGAATAGTTTGTAATCAAGTATTGGGTATCAGGTATTAAACGCTGAAGAACGAATATTTAGGAGGTATTTTCCGTGGACAAAGATCTTAACTTACCGCTGCTGCCATTGCGGGGCATTCTTGTTTTTCCGCATATGGTGAGCCATTTGGATGTGGGACGGGAACGTTCCATGGCTGCTATTGAGGAAGCTATGTTGGGGGACAGGAAAGTTCTTTTGGCTTCCCAGGTAGAGACGGAAATCGATTCTCCGACACAGGAAGATATTTACTCAATTGGAACTGTGGCCGAAATCAAACAACTTCTGAAACTCCCTGGTGGTACTATGCGGGTCTTGATAGAGGGACTTTGCCGGGGGACTATTCTGGGATATATTAGTGAAGATCCCTTTTTTACCGTGGCTGTAGAGGAACACCAGGATGCAGACAAAGGACAGACTCTTGATCTGGAGGCATTGACACGCGGAGTAATGCATCAGTTTGAGGAGTATGCCAAATTAAGCAAGAAGATCCCGAGCGAGACTGTGGCAACAGTTTTGGCAATTGAAGAGCCGGGGCGTCTGGCTGATATTGTGGCCTCACACCTGAATCTGAAGGTTTACGAAAAACAGCTTATTCTGGAAGCTATTGATGTTGAACAGCGTTTGGAACAACTCACCGAGTATATAATGAGAGAGATCGAGATACAGGAATTGGAACGGCGTATTGGTTTGCGTGTTCGCAAACAAATGGAAAAAGCCCAGAAGGAATATTATTTACGGGAGCAGATAAAAGCTATCCAGAAAGAGCTGGGAGAAAAAAACGAGCTGCAGACTGAGGCTGATGAATACAGGGATAAGTTGGCTAAAATCAAATTATCCAAGGAAATAGAACTTAAGGTCATAAAAGAAATAGAACGTCTGGAAAAGATGCCCCCATCCTCGGCGGAAGGAACTGTTGTCCGGACTTATCTGGATTGGCTATTAGCTTTGCCTTGGGGTAAAACAACCCGGGACAAGGTCGATCTGAATAAAGCAGAAGAGATTTTAAATGCTGATCATTATGGTCTGGATAAGGTCAAAGAGCGGATTTTAGAGTTTCTGGCTATCCGCAAGCTTAATCCAAAGATGAAGAGTCCAATTCTTTGTTTTGTAGGCCCGCCGGGAGTAGGCAAAACCTCTCTGGCAAAATCTATTGCCAGAGCTTTGGACCGAAAATTCGTGCGTATGTCTCTCGGTGGAGTGCGGGATGAAGCTGAGATTCGCGGCCATCGGCGGACCTATATAGGGGCCTTACCAGGGCGGGTTATTCAGGGTATACGTACAGCCGGAAGCCGCAACCCGGTGTTTCTGTTTGATGAAATAGATAAAATTACCTCTGACTTTCGGGGTGATCCGGCTTCGGCTTTATTGGAGGTCCTCGATCCGGAACAAAACAACACTTTTACAGATCATTATCTGGAAGTTCCTTTTGATTTATCCCAAACCTTGTTCATTATGACTGCTAATTCCCTGCATACAGTAGCAAGACCCTTGTTGGATCGCATGGAGGTCATCACCTTAAGCGGTTATACAGAGGATGAAAAGGTCAATATCGCTAAACGCTTTCTGGTTCCCAAACAATTCAAGGCCCATGGCCTGACAGAGGAAGTCCTGACAATTGAGCAAGATGTTTTGCTAAAATTGGTTCAGGGCTATACAAGAGAATCCGGTGTGCGTAATCTGGAGAGGGAAGTAGCGGCCATTTGTCGTAAAGTAGCAACCCTCTGGATTAAAAAAGTTTGGACACCTCATCAGTTTACCGAGGAAGATTTGGAGTCCCTCCTGGGTGCGGCGCGTTACCGCATTAAAACAGCAGAGAAAAGCCCGGAGATTGGAGCAGTCAATGGCTTAGCCTATACGGAGGTAGGCGGAGATATCTTAACCATTGAAGTGACTCCTTTGCCCGGTAAGGGGAATTTGATCCTGACGGGCCAATTAGGGGAGGTCATGAAAGAATCAGCTCAAGCTGGGCTGACCTTTGTAAGGTCTCATGCCTTTGAACTGGGAATTGCTGAGGATTTCTACGAGAAAACAGATCTTCATATCCATGTGCCCGAAGGGGCAATTCCCAAAGATGGACCTTCGGCGGGAATCACCATGGCAACTGCTATTGCCTCGGCTTTAGCAAAACGGGCGGTGCGGACTGATTTGGCGATGACCGGTGAGGTTACGCTGCGGGGCAATGTTTTGCCTATTGGCGGCTTGAAGGAGAAGGTTCTGGCAGCTCACCGGGCTGGCATCAAGGTTGTTATCCTGCCCGAGAAAAACCGCAAGGATCTGGAAGAAATCCCGCTGCCGGTACGCCAGGTCATGGAATTTCACCTGGTCAACAGGATGGAAGAAGTCCTGGAGTTGGCCCTCTTACCGGTAGCTACAGCGGCGGACGGCCGGGAAAAAGTTGTTATTCAGAATGTTCTGTCTTCGAAGGGTATGCCGTTAAGTGAACCTCGCCCCGAAGAACATCCCATATCCAGTCCTATGGTCTGATTTATCAGGAACAGGAGGCTCGTTGCTGCTCGGCGACGGGCCTCCTGTACCAGTTTAAGTGAGGAGAAGAGGAATAATGATTATCAAGACGGCTGAATATATCGCTTCCGCAGTTAAACCGGCCCAGTATCCATTGGATAACAGTCCGGAGATAGCTATGGCCGGGCGTTCAAATGTGGGGAAGTCCTCCCTGATTAACCGTTTTTTGGGCCGCCGCAATCTGGCCAGGACAGGGGGGACTCCTGGGAAGACCCAGACTCTGAATTTTTACCTTATTAATGAGGCCTGGTATTTTGTCGATCTGCCGGGCTATGGTTATGCCAAAGTTGCTAAAGAAGTTAAAAACCAATGGGGAAAAATGATGCAGGACTATTTAGGCCGCCGGGAAAATCTGCTGGCGGTAATTCAAATTGTGGATATGCGTCACCCGCCAAGCACGGAGGATCAGGAAATGCAAGGCTGGCTGCGCCAAAAGGGAATTCCTGTGTTGGTAGTGGCTACCAAGGCTGATAAAGTGCCTCGGGGCAAATGGCCTCAACAACTCAAGATAATTGCTCAGACTTTGAATATTGGCGATTGGCAGATGATCCTGCCTTTTTCGGCGGAGACCGGGTTGGGCAGGGAAGAACTGCATGAAGCGGTAGAGCAAATCTTAGCTGGTTTTTGACATTGTTCCTTCTGCTGGATATAATACTTTTAATCGGAATTAATTCTGGATTTATACGCTAAACCCAATGATCATGAGGAATAGTTGTAAGGCACCGCCCAGAGAGAAAGACTGATGCGCTGAAAGGTCTTTTCGGTTGCCAACTAGGGTCGCAGAGGAGGGGCAGAGGGGAAGAGAGTACTCTTTGACGGCAAAACACGTTACGTTTGTTACAGTGTCGGTGAGCAAGGAATTTTAGTCTGAATTTACCGAAATAAAGGTGGTACCGCGGAGTCTTTCGCCCTTTGGTGGCGAAAGACTTTTATTGTATCTCAGGATGAAAAGCTGGAGCAAAGGATGAAAGGAGTATCAGGATATGCAGGAGAGGAATGTGCAGATGGCATCTGTTTATGATTCCAGTCAAGTGGAGGATAAATGGTATAAATACTGGGAAGAAAAGAGTTTATTTCGGGCGGAACTGACAGAAGGCAAACCAGCTTTTTCTATTGTTATGCCTCCGCCTAATGTAACCGGTCAGCTGCATTTGGGTCATGCTATGGATTGCACTATTCAGGATATTTTAACCAGGTTTAAACGGATGCAGGGGTGTGATACTCTTTGGCTGCCCGGAACTGATCATGCCGGCATCGCGACTCAGGCTAAAGTCGAAGAACAATTGAGAAAAGAAGGCTTGAGTAAGGAAGAATTAGGACGGGAAAAATTCCTGGAAAGGGTCTGGGAATGGAAGGAACAATACGGCGGCTTAATCACCAGCCAATTGCGGCGCCTGGGGGCCTCCTGTGATTGGTCCCGAGAACGTTTTACCATGGATGCCGGCTGTTCAAAGGCTGTGCGTGAGGTGTTTGTGGAGTTATTCCGCAAAGGCCTCATTTACCGGGGAAATTATATTATCAACTGGTGCCCGCAATGCCAGACAACGATCTCCGATGTCGAGGTCGAACATGTGGATCGTATGGGTCACCTTTATCATTTGCGTTATCCGGTTAAAGACAGTGAAGAATTTATTATTGTTGCTACAACCCGTCCGGAAACCATGCTGGGTGATACTGCCGTTGCTGTTAATCCCCAGGATGAACGTTACAAGCATTTGGTGGGTAAAATCCTGCTTCTTCCTCTGACCGATAGGGAAATACCCGTGATTGCCGATGAATATGTTGATCTGGAGTTCGGTACCGGAGCAGTGAAAATTACCCCGGCCCATGATCCGAACGATTTTGAAATAGGAAAGCGTCATAACCTGGCCCAGATTGCTGTTTTGGATAAAGAGGCCAGAATGAATGAGAATAGTGGTAAATATCAGGGTATGGACCGCTACGAGGCCCGGAAGTTGATTGTTCAGGATTTGGAGGAAATCGGAGCACTGATCAAGATAGAGGAACATGCGCATGCTGTGGGGGAATGCTATCGTTGTTCCACGGTAATTGAGCCCCTTGTCAGCAAACAGTGGTTTGTTAAAATGGAACCCCTGGCCAAACCTGCTATGGAAGTAGTGTGGGAGGGCAAACTGGAATTTGTTCCTGAGCGTTTCAGCAAGATTTACTTGGGCTGGCTGGAGAATATCCGAGACTGGTGTATTTCCCGGCAGCTGTGGTGGGGTCACCGGATTCCTGTCTGGTATTGTCAGGATTGCGGCAGTGAGGTCTGCGCTGAAGCGGATCCCGCTTCTTGCCCCAACTGCGGCTCTGGCCGCCTGGAGCAAGATCCCGATGTTTTGGATACCTGGTTTTCATCCGGTCTGTGGCCCTTCTCGACCCTGGGCTGGCCGCAAAGAACAGCTGATCTGGAGAAGTTTTATCCGACTTCGGTTTTAGTAACCGGTAGGGATATTATCTTTTTCTGGGTAGCCCGCATGATCTTTATGGGTCTGGAGTTTATGAAAGAGGTTCCCTTCCGTCAGGTAATGATTCATGGCCTGGTTTTGGATGCCCAAGGCCGCAAGATGAGTAAATCATTGGGAAATGGTATAGATCCTATTGAAGTCATCGAGGAGTATGGTGCCGATACCCTGAGATTTATGCTCATTACCGGTAATACTCCGGGCAATGACCTTCGTTTCCATATGGAAAAACTGGAAGCGACCCGGAATTTTGCCAACAAGATCTGGAATGCCTCCCGTTTTGTGCTTTTGAACCTCAGTGATTACCAGAAAAACGACAACAGAGAACTGGAACTGGCGGATCAATGGATATTATCCCGTTATGAAGCGCTAATTACAGGGGTAACAGATTGTCTGGAACATTATGATTTGGGTGAGGCTGGGCGACTGCTTTATGAATTTATCTGGAATGAATTCTGTGACTGGTATATTGAACTATGCAAACCCCGTCTTTATGATAAGGAAAGTTCAGCAGCAAGACAGACTGCCCAGGCAGTGATATTGGAAGTTCTGGACGGAACCCTGCGGCTTCTGCATCCCTTTATGCCCTTCCTGACTGAAGAAATCTGGCAGAACCTGCCTCTGCAGGGGGAAAGCATCATGATCCAGAATTGGCCGCAGGCTCAGAACCGGCGTGATTTAACTGCGGAAAAAACCATGAATCTGCATATGAATATTATCAAAGCGATTCGTAATATCCGGGCGGAAATGAATGTGGCTCCCGGCAAGAAAGCAGAGATTATTTTATTCGCTGCCGAGGATGAGATTAGCAGATTGCTCTCTGCCGGTGCAGCGGCCATTAAACATCTCGCCGGAGGATCGTCAGTAAATGTTTTAGGAGAAATGCCCAGTAAACCAGAAAAGGCAGCCGGTGCCGTTCTGGACGGGGTAGAAATTTACCTGCCTTTAAAGGGATTGTTAGATCTTGATAAGGAAATAGCCCGGGTTGAAAAAGAAATGGCCCAAATTCAGAAGGATCAGAAACTTCTGGAAACCAAACTTAATAATCCTGGGTTTATAAGCAAAGCCCCGGCCGAAGTAGTTGCCAAGGAAAGAGAAAAATTAGATGGAGTCCTGGCCCGGAAACAGGTTTTGCAGGCTCGTTTGCTGGAACTGACCCAGGATTAGGCAGAATAATTACTCAGCTAAAGGAAGGACCGGGTTAAAATATGCCAGGCGAGGAACAGGATAAACTTTATAATGAAACATTAGACTACTTGGCCAATTTGACCAGATTTGGCATGAACTTGGGTCTGCAGCGGATCCAGGGTTTGCTGGAAAGTTTGCATAATCCGCAGCGGCAGCTGCGGGTCATACATGTCGGCGGAACAAACGGTAAAGGTTCGACCGCGGTCATAATTGCTGAAATCCTGCGGGCAGCGGGGTACAAGACTGGAATTTTCACCTCGCCTCATTTGCATGATTACCGGGAAAGGTTTGTGATTAATGGAGAAATGATTTCCCGGTCGAAAGTTACCCGTCTGGTGGCCCAATTAAAACCGCATTTGCAGGAATTAGTTACTGCCGGTCTGGAACATCCCACGGAGTTTGAAGTGCATACGGCTATGGCCTTGAGTTATTTTGCCGAGGAACATGTCGATTTTGCTGTTATGGAAGTCGGGCTGGGCGGAAAAATTGATTCTACAAATGTGGTGTCTCCCTTGGTGAGCGTTATTACCAATGTTGGCCGGGATCATATGGATTATCTGGGGGAAGATCTGACGGCTATAAGCCAGGTTAAAGCGGGGATTATCAAACCAGGTTCGGTAGCGGTGACAGCCGCCGAACGGCCGGAAGTTTTGGCTGTTCTGACTGATGAGGCCCGGCGGTGCGGGGTACGGCTTTGGCAGGTTGGGAAAGATGTTTACTGGAAAAAACGCTGGAATGGAGAAGTGGAGCAAGAATTTGATTTATTTGGACTCCAGGCTGAATATCCCTGTTTGCATCTTCGCCTCATGGGAGAACATCAGTTGCGCAATGCGGCAACTGCTGTGACAGTATGTGAAATTCTCAGTTCCGAATACGGAGCTGTCATACCCCCAGCGGCTATTTACAAGGCTCTAGGGCGGGTTCAATGGCCTGGGCGTTTGGAACTCTTATCTCATAGCCCCAAGGTTTTGCTGGACGGAGCCCACAATGTTGATGGTGCGGAAATGCTTTCCCGGGCGCTGCCGCAATATACCAAAGATCGCCTTATCCTCTGTATAGGTATCCTGGCGGACAAAGAAAGGGAAAAAATTATGAATCTCTTGCTGCCTTTGGCCGATGAGGTTGTTATTACGAAACCGGAATCAGCGCGGGCTGGTGATTGGAGCTGGTTGGCGAAGCTGGCAGAAAACCAGGGTAAGCCAGTAATCTGTTTGGAAAATCCCCGGGAAGCAGCTAACACGGCCTATTATCGCCTCCGGCGAGGGGACATGCTTTGTATAACCGGTTCCTTATATATGCTGGCTGCTGCCAGGGAAGAACTTCTGAAAATTCTGAATAAAAGCTGATTTGTGTGAATGTTGAAATTTTAAAATCACCTTAACATTTCCGATGAATAACTTTGTTACAATACAGCTTGGACAAGTAATAAATTAAGTAAGGGGTTTTGGGATGTTTAGTTTAGCTAGTAATAGAAGTGAAAAGTTCACTCATCTCTTCCAGCAGCATACAGAGGTGATCTGCAAGGTAGCGAATAAACTGGAGTCTGTTATCCAGAATTGCAGCGTTACAGCAGAGGATAATGAAGAAATGAATCATCTGGAACATATGGCAGATGATATTACTCTCCAAATCATAAATAGGCTTAACTCAACTTTCATAACACCATTTGATCGGGAAGATATTTATGCCCTGGCCCAGGTTCTGGATGATATTGTGGATTTTGCCCAGGGAACAGTAGAACGAATGCTGCTTTACCGTACTGGAAAACCTTCCTCAGGTGCCCAGGAGCTTGTCCGGCTGGTGGCCCTGGCAGCAGATCAAATCAGTACGGCCTTCAGCGGCTTAAACAATGTTCATGCAAAAAAAGCGCTAATTCTGGCAGCAACAGAGGAAATCTATCGTTTGGAAGTTGTCGGTGATAAAGTCTATCGTCAGGAAGTGGCCCGTTTATTTGAATGTGAGAAGGATCCGATTGAAATAATTAAGTGGAAAGAAATCCTCGAACATATCGAAACGATAATGGATCACAGTGAAAAAGTTGCCGATCTGCTCAAGGGAGTGGTTTATAAATATGACTGAGACAGGGGTTTTACTGGCAGTTGTTGTGGTTTGTGCCCTGGCCTTCGACTATATTAATGGCTTTCATGATACTGCCAATGCAATAGCTACATGTGTTTCGACACGGGCTATAGCCCCTAAGTGGGCCATAATAATGGCGGCAACTTTCAATTTAATTGGAGCCCTGTACAGTACAGGCGTGGCTCAGACAATAGCTAAAGATATTGTCTCAGCGGTTATCCTGACCCCCCAAGTTATTATTGCTGCTTTACTGGGGGCAATTACCTGGAATCTGATTACCTGGTATTATGGAATCCCCAGCAGCTCTTCCCATGCGATTATTGGGGGTCTTGTCGGATCAGCGGTGGTAAAAGCAGGTTTTTCTGTTTTGCACTGGCAGGGTTTGGGCAGAATCATTGCGGCTCTGGTAACTTCGCCCATTATAGGTATTATTTTGGGTCTGATTATTATGAAGATCATCTTGTCTATTTTCGGCCGTTTCTCACCGTCCAAAGTGAACAGCGGTTTTCGCAAAATGCAGATACTTTCAGCAGCCTTGCTGTCTTTTAACCATGGTTCCAATGATGCTCAGAAAACCATGGGCATTATTACGATGGCTCTGATAGCCGGGGGAGTGCAGGCAGCCGCTGACCTGACTCCGCAATTATGGGTCAAAGTAGCTTGTGCAGTTGCCATGGCTGCCGGAACAGCGGCCGGCGGCTGGAAGATTATCCGGACAATGGGCGGTAAAATATTCAAACTTGAGCCTATCAATGGTTTTGCTGCCGATCTCAGTTCTTCGATTGTAATCTGGGTGGCTACAGCTTTTCCGGGTCTCCATTTGCCTGTTTCCACAACTCATGTGGTTTCCGGGTCTATCATGGGTGTAGGCTGTGCCAAACGTGTTTCCGCAGTTCGCTGGGGTGTGGCGCAGCAAATGCTGATAACCTGGCTTGTGACTATACCCACGACAGCTTTGGTTGCTGCTGCTATTTATCTGATAATTTCCTGGTTCGGCAGGGTATTTTCCCTGCTATAGAAA
>DATMYJ010000277.1:0-6056 GCA_035561015.1 Desulfitobacteriaceae bacterium
GTATTGAGTATGTTCAATAAAAATTCATTGTCCAAGCCTCTTATATCCACTTTGGCGTTTAAATCAAAATATCCACTTTTGGCTGAGAAAGAATTCGGTCTCGGAATAACCGAAAACATTATTCCACACCTCCCTCGCATAATGAAGTCATTGGATTTAGTCTAAACATTTTCTCTGTCAAATAACATTACCTACAGAAGCACAATCTTAATTATACATTAATATGTAGATATGGGGTTAGACACAAAATCTAAAACACTAGCAGCAGAGCCTGTTATCAGCAGTAGCTTAACGAATTGTTCGAAAAAATGTTGACTACCCATATAAATGGATTGGCGAATGTGAGAATCGCTGGGAGGGTTGTTCATGTCTTTTGAACTGAAACAGGGCTTATTATTAGGCGTTTCCTCCTCGGCCATGCAAATAGAAGGTGGCGAGTGCGGACACAGTTGGAACAACTGGTACCATCAGGGCAAGATCAAAGATGGCAGCGACCCGGCGCGGGCCACCGACCATTACAACCGCTGGCAGGAAGACGCGGACCTTATGGCTGCCCTGGGCATCAAGAATTACCGTCTCAGCATAGAGTGGGCACGTCTTTGTCCCACAGAAGACACAGTGGATGCAGCTGCTGTCGCTCACTATCGCGAGGAGCTGACCTATCTGCGCGCAAAAGGCATATCTCTGCTCCTCACCATCCATCACTTTTCAAACCCCCTGTGGTTTGAGCAAAAAGGCGGCTTTGCCAAGGCTGAGAACATCAAATATTATCTTGACCTAGTTGCTTTGGTCATCCGCTCTCTCGGCGACCTTGTTGCAGCGTACCTGACCATCAACGAGCCGAATATCTATGCTGTGAATGGCTATTATTACGGGAGTTGGCCGCCGGGCGAAAAATCCTTGGGTAAAGCACTAACCGTTATGGCTAATCTGGCCCTCTGCCATATCCGTGCTTACGGGCAGATCCACAAAATTCGCCGCGAGATGGGCTATCAAAATACCAAAGTTAGCTTTGCCAACCATATGCGCATCTTTGAACCGGCCAATCCCCACAATCCCTGGCACCGCATCTGCGCGTTTCTGTTGGAGCATTTTTTCCAGGGCGCGGTCACCGAAGCCTTTTGCCTGGGCAAATTCAGCTGGCCGTTGAAAGTATCCGCGCCGCCGGCATGCGGCGGATACTGCGACTTTATAGCGCTGAACTATTATACTCGCTCCACTGTTTCCGGTTTTCGTGACGGCGTACGGGAAGCTGCACCGAAAAACGACCTGGGCTGGGAGATCTACCCACAGGGCTTAACCCGTTGCCTGGAAAAGCTGTACCGCGTGCTCCAGCGCCCCATCTATATTACAGAAAACGGCACCTGCGACAATAACGATGCCTTCCGCTGCCGCTATATTTATGAGCACCTGAAGGCGATTTGCTTATCCGATTTGCCGATAGAACGTTATTATCACTGGTGTTTCTGTGACAATTTTGAGCTATTGGAGGGCGAGAGCGCCAGGTTTGGCCTGGTGCATATAGACTTTGAATCCCAAAAACGCATGGTAAAAAGGTCGGGAAATTTTTTAGCTGAGGTCATCAGCGCGGGTGGTGTGAACGAAAAGATCTACGAAAAATATGTACAGAATCAAGCCTATCATCTCTGATAACCGAAGATTTTTCCGGAATTGCTGATATATTACAAATATATTACAAATAAATTACAGGGAAATTACATATGAAAGTTTTGGTTATTCTGCAGTTAATAAACACTAAGGAGCAGAACAATGACTGATATTGCCAAACGCAATCGCTATACCTATGGACTTGGCACCGTGGGTCGGGATATGGTCTATAATATGGTCAGCATGTACTTAATCTATTATCTCACGGAAATCCTTAATCTTCCCGATTTCACTATGTGGGGGATGACAATCGTCCTCACCATTATGCGTGTATTTGACGCCGTTAATGACCCTTTTATGGGCTTTATTGTAGACAATACCCACACCCGCTTCGGCAAATTCAAACCCTGGATAGCCATCGGCGGCCTCATCAGCGGCATTGTTACTGTGCTTCTCTTTGCCGATTTGGGCTTAACCGGAGCCGGCTATGTCATTACCTTCGCGATCATCTACCTGATCTGGGATTTGTCTTATGGCCTCAACGACATCGCCTACTATTCCATGCTTCCTTCCTTGACAATCGATCAAAAGGAGCGGGAAAAGACAGGTTCCTTCTTAAAAATTTGTGCCAATGTGGGCATTTACCTCCTGGTGGTTGGCATCCTCCCCATCACGAAAGCTCTTGGCGGCGACAAAAAGGCCTGGCTGATCTTTGCCCTCGGCGTTGTGATCATCACCTGGGCTTTTCTAGCCTTCCCCCTTTTAGGGGTCAAGGAGAACCGGAGCATATACAAAAAAGAAGAAAACACCTCCCTGAAAGAGATGTTCAGCATCCTCTTCAAAAACGACCAGCTTTTGTACACAGCCATTTCCATGGGGTTGTTCATGATCGGCTATTTAACCACCACCAGTTTCGGCATGTTCTTCTTCAAGTACGCTTTTAAAAACGAAAGCATGTACCCTGTCTTTGCCGCTATTTTGGGCATGTCCCAGCTGCTGGCTCTGTCGGTTTTCCCTCTCTTCTCCAAAAATCACAGCCGCAAACAACTCTACGCCTTCGCCACTGGTTTGGTCGTGCTCGGCTATCTCATCTTCTTCTTCTCACCCATGAACATGATTTTGATTGGCCTTGCCGGTGTCATGATCTTCATCGGCGAAGCTTTCATCCAGCTCCTCATGCTCATGTTTCTGGCCGACACTGTGGAGTACGGTCAGTGGAAACTTGGCCGCCGCAATGAGAGTATCACATTCTCGATCCAGCCTTTCGTTAACAAGATCGGTGGTGCTATTGCGTATGGCATCGTCGGCACCACCCTCATTATTTCCGGGATTAATTCAGACCCAACCCCTGAAGATGTAAGCAATACAGGACTGCTCATTATGAAATTGGCAATGCTCATCTTGCCTCTGAGCATCATCGCTGTCAGCTACCTCATCTACCATTTCAAGTTCAAGATTGACAAAGAAATGTTTGATAATATCGTATCTGACCTGGTGAAGCGCGGAGATTTTGACATGGCAGGGGTGGATAGTCACCACTCTTGATCCGAATGCAACGCATACTGAAACGGGATCTATCGGCATTCTGATGCCCTCATCGATTCTTTCATGTCCTGCCTTGGATTTCCTCTTTGCTTCTGTCCCGTAAATGAGGATTGATTGTCTTCTGTCTGCCTAAAGTTGAAGGCTTACGCTCCCCATAATCATGGGCCGGATAAACCATTAAAAAAATCAGGAAGATTTTTGAGAATCTCCAGGCTTTCCAAATGTTCAGCCGGACTTCCCCCCCCGGCAGGTCATCCCTGCCGCCTTCGCCGTCATCCAGAAACAAAACATCTCCGGTAAACATCCAATCCTCAGTTACCAGGGTCATGGAATCCTTGGTGTGGCCCGGGGTATGCAGGATCTGGAATTTCAGATCATTGATCTTGAAGATCTCTCCGGCATCTACTCTGATGGTCACACACTGAGCAGGGGCCTCTTTATACATCACATATTCGCACCCTCTGGCCTCCTTCAAAAATAGCCCGGCTGAGATATGGTCAGCATGAGTATGGGTATCTATGACTTGGGTAAGCCTCAATTTCCTTTCCTTAAGAAGATTCAGGTAATCAGCATTAATATTGAGAACCGGATCAATCAAAATGGCCCTGTTGTCTTTTTCATTGGTAATAAGATAGGTCTTGCAGTCATATTTGTTCCCCCTATTCCAAGTTTTTAAATTTCTTCAAGAACAAAAAGTGCCGTAATTTTTCCGTTTGCTCGGGCTGCACAGGCAGCTGGGCAGCTTCGATTGTTCCTGAGTAAACAACACTTTGCTAAGTTCCCTAGATTAACGACTAGAAATATTTAACTAAATTCCCATTTCAATAAGCTTCTTAAAAAAGCAAAGGAAAAGCAAAGGTAACGAAAGCTGCCCAAAGTCCATAGACCGGCAAATACCTGGTAACGGCATCCTGGATGGTTGCAGGCCCGGTTTTGTTTTGGAGAAAACGCAGATAGGAGAGCATAATCCAAATCAGATTAGCCCAGATAAGGATGTTTACGCCTAATACAGCCAGTCTG
Organism: Desulfitobacteriaceae bacterium; assembly: GCA_035561015.1. Classification (GTDB taxonomy): domain Bacteria; phylum Bacillota; class Desulfitobacteriia; order Desulfitobacteriales; family Desulfitobacteriaceae; genus UBA2264. The sequence continues at coordinate 4,174 of DATMYJ010000277.1, forward strand.
TTGGGCGAAATCCCATAAGACGAAAGCCTGAACACTATGGCTGATAAAGCCACACTGTCAATGATCAGGGCCAGTACAATCAGGGCAAAATTTATATAATCGGAAATATTCTTTTTCTCATTTGCGCCGCTTTCGGTAATGGAGAATATGGTGACAGCCAATACACTCAGGAGTATTCCGTTGAAGGATATGAGGAAATCGCGGTCCAGGAATGGATTTTTTCCGACCCAAATAACCGTTATCAAATAGACCAACAATGTGGCCAGGACAAGGGGACTGAAAATTTTGGCTATATATGGCGCAATATTTTTTGCAAGTTTGAGGTTTTTTGTTACCAGGTAGGCAGCCACAACGGCAAGAGCGGCGGCTCCAAATAAAACGACATTACTAAAATAGAAATCTTCGATATCCAAGCCAACAAATCCGAATAGCTGCATGGTTAAGGCTGCCAGCAGCATTCCGCTGATTGCCATGCTGGCGTAGAGTATGCAAAATTCCCCGTTAAATTTCAGATAGGCTAATCTTGTGGCGCCAATACCATATTCATCTCCGGTAAATGCCAGCCCCAATAATACCCATAAGAAAACGGGAAGGTGCAGATAAGCCAGGATAATACTGTCTTTTTGCTCCAGGGGCAGCATATTAAGATAAAATCCCGAGATCAGGAATAAGGCTGCAAGAGTGTAAAGAACATTCTTTCCAGGGGCATTATTGTAGACAAAATAGGTGGCAATAAAGGGAAGTATCCCAAAAACCAGGTTAACAGGGGCTATTGCTTCCTGTTCTATAAACTGAAAAATTATCCTGGAGCTTATCCCGGCCAGTATTGCCAAAATGCCCATGACTAAGAAATCTTTCTGAAGCAGGGACACTTTTTCTGTAATTGCCTCCTCTCTGAAATGCAATCTTTCGTACCAGACGGCAAGGACCTGCGAATCCGGGTTTTGTTCCCAGGCGTCTGAGAATGACTTTTTAAAAGCTTCGGGTTCTTTTCTGAACATTCTCTCCAGCTCATGGGGGTCAGCAATATTTTTAATAATCAGATTGTTAATGTCCACGCTTATACCTCCCCTGAAAATCGTTATCTTAAATGCTGTTTTCCGGCGCCATGTTAATTACAAACTTTATTATCTATGGCTGTCTTCGGCACTTTTGTATTCTAAAATATCTCCGGGCTGACATTTTAAAGCCTTACATATTGCTTCCAGAGTTGATAGACGAATCGCTTTTGCCTTGCCATTTTTCAAGATGGAAAGGTTTGCCATCGTTATGCCCACCCTCTCCGCAAGTTCTGTGACACTCATTTTTCTTTTTGCCAGCATGACATCGATATTAATTATTATTGCCATGTTATTCACCTCAGACCGTTAAATCATTTTCTGATTTTATATCTATGGCATTTTTTAACAGTTTTTGCAGCAGAGCGGCAAAGACTACAATCATAACTGAAGCAAAAGTAATGACCAATCCGATTAACATGATACCTGGGGCGTCGTCTTCCTGCGCCATGAGATAAAAGAGCGGCATGACTGCCACATACAAGATGCTGATTGTGGCCGCACAGTATTTAATCTTCTTTAAAGCTCTTATAGATAATTCCGAGAAGGCTTCATTCTTGTCAATAAAGCTTAAAAGTCTTAAAGCCTGATACAAGGCAACGAAAAACGGGACCGCCGCCATATACATACCTGTTAAAAAGGGATACAGCAAAAAAGCCGGATAATGTTCTGCCGCTTTATTAGCTATCCAAGGCAACCCAAAACACAAGGCAAGAACCGGAATTCCAATCAGAATAACCGCTAACTTTAGAAAGAATGTTTCCCGTTTCATTTAAAGCACCTCACCTACTTATTTTCCATTTGATTTTAACATGCCATTTATTG
>DATMYJ010000278.1:0-4210 GCA_035561015.1 Desulfitobacteriaceae bacterium
TGTCAAAGCAGCTGCTGAAGATAACGAGCAGATCCTGCTGAAATTGGATAAATTGCTGCTGGAAATATCGGATTTGAACAGCGTCGAGAGCGGTCAGCTGGAACAGATGGACGGCATGGTCGAAATAGACAAGCTGATCAATCAGGCCAAATATTATAAAAATTGAGAAGAGGAGCAGAATCATGCCAAACAAGATATCCAATAAAGTATTATTCGGAGTAATCGGAGCCGCCATAATAGTTTTTGCCTTGGTCTACCTGGGAATTTCTTTAACTAAAAATATCGGTAAAAGTGAAAGCCAGATCAGCACGGAAAGAGCGGCCAAGGACCTGGCAGCGATTATCGATAATATCAGTGTCAATACGGTCCCCCATCAGAAAGGCCAGGTAGCCCTGCAGGCCACAGATTTGAAAGCCTCGCTGCCGGAGATCTCCAAATACCCGGCCCAGGTAGATAACAGTACACCCGACTATATTGAAATTTTTTCTTCTACGGAAAAAGCAGGCACCGGCACTGACGGTTGGTTAACCGAAGTAGCCAAAGATTTTAATAACGCAGCAATTACGATTGACGGGAAAACTGTATCAGTAAGACTGAGAGGAATAGCCTCGGGGATGGGGACTGATTATATTACCTCAGGGAAATATTTGCCTGATGCCTTCACTCCATCCAATGAACTGTGGGGAGAAATGATCAACTCGCAAGGGATTAAAGCCCAATTAGTGCAAAAAAGGCTGACCGGAAATGTTGCCGGAATCCTGCTGACTAAAGCCAAAAAAGACGAGCTGGTGAAGAAATATGGGGCTATAAATATTAAGACGATTACCGATGCCGTTGCAAATAATGAATTGGCAATGGGCTATACTAATCCCTTTGCCAGTTCAACGGGTCTGAACTTTCTGATCTCAGCCTTATACACCTTTGACAGCAGCAACCTGTTAAGCGACAAAGCAATAGCAGGATTTGAGGCCTTCCAGACCAATGTTCCTGTTGTCGCCTATACAACTCTGCAAATGAGAGATTCAGCCAAATCCGGTGTTCTGGACGGCTTTGTTTTGGAATATCAGACCTATGTCAATACCCCGGATATCAAGTCCTACGAATTTACCCCCTTTGGCGTCAGACATGACAGCCCGATGTATGCGATCGGTAATTTGTCGGCAGATAAAACAAAAATCCTGAACAAATTCATCGAATTTACCCAACAGGAAAAGTACCAGCAGCTGGCAACCAAGTATGGCTTTAACGGCCTCAATGAATACCAATCCGAGGCTGGAGCTGTCAGCGGTGCGGTTATTACCCAGGCTCAAAAACTCTGGAAAGAAAAGAAAAACGCCGGCAAAAATATTTGTGCGGTTTTCATTGCCGATGTCTCCGGGAGTATGAGCGGCGAACCGCTCAATAAACTGAAACAATCCTTAATCCAGGGCCAGAATTATATCGGCAAGGAAAATCTGGTCGGCCTGGTCTCTTATTCTGATAATGTGCATATTGATCTGCCCATTGCAAAATTTGACCTAAACCAGAGGTCTTTATTCGCCGGAGCGGTAAATGACTTGCAGGCCGGCGGAAACACGGCTACCTTTGATGGTATTGCGGTTGCCATGCAGATGATCGAGCAGCAAATGGCCGCTGCCCCGGATTTGAAACCAATGATTTTTGTCTTGAGTGACGGGAACACCAACAAGGGCCACACTCTGGATGAAATCAAAGGCATAGTGCAGGCCTTTGAAGTCCCTATTTACACAATCGGTTATAATGCCGATATTGCGGCTTTGCAAAGCATCTCCAGCATCAATGAGGCGGCCAGTATTAATGCCGATACCGATGATGTTGTCTATAAACTCAGCAATCTGTTCAATGCCCAAATGTAAATAACAGGAGGTTAAGGATATGGCTTTTACGATGGAAGTGCCGAATGAAGCTGCTATTAAGAATGAGGTTCTGGAGCAGGTCAAACCTATCCCGGAAGAAGTGGCCCAGCTTAAGTCTGTGGCGGAAAGCAATGTCGCGGAAATTATGACCCTGGATATTAACGAATTCGCTAAAAAGAAAGATGTCTTGCAGTCTATCGAATCCTTCGGCGCTGGTTCAATGAAAAACTCCGCTACCAGAAACTCCCTGCTGCAGGTTACGGTAGGTAACCTGTCCAAAGGCGGCGATGAAGGCGGCGTAGTCGCCCAGGGGCTGATGGCATTGAACCGGGAGATTAAAGACCTTGACCCCAGTCTGATTGACTTCACCAAGACAGGGGTCCTGGGAAAGCTCTTTAACCCGGTCCGGTTCTACTTCGACAGGTATCAGAAGGCTGATTCGGCAATTGCCGATATCCTGGTCTCCCTGGACAAGGGCAAAGCAACCCTGAAAAATGACAACACCACCCTTGAACTGGAACAGCAGTCCCTGCGGGATTTAACCCTCAAGCTGAACAAAGAGATCCAGCTCGGCATCCTGATGGATGAGTCCATTGGAAAACAGGTAGAAGCGGCCAAAGCAGGCAATCAAGACTCGGAGAAAATCAAGTTTGTCAGCGAAGAAGTCCTCTTTCCCCTGCGGCAGCGGGTCATGGATATGCAGCAGATGATTGTTGTCAATCAGCAGGGAGTAATGGCAACCGAAGTCGTCATCAGAAACAACAAGGAACTGATGCGCGGTGTGGAAAGAGCCAAAACCGTCACGATCTCCGCTTTGAAAATCTCGGTTATGGTAGCCAGTGCCCTCTATAATCAAAAAATTGTCCTGAAGAAAATTCAGATGCTCAATGAGACCACAAACAATATCATCAGCAGTACCTCGCAGATGCTGAAAGATCAAGGCCTGGAAATCCAGAAGCAATCCATGGAGGCCAATCTCTCCGTCGAGACCCTGAAGACTGCTTTTGCCGATGTCATGGCGGCGCTGGATTCTATCAGCACCTATAAACAGGAAGCCCTGCCCCGGATGCGGGAAACTATCAATCAGTTCAAAGAATTGGCGGAAAAGGGCGAACAGCAGATTCAGCAGTTGGAAAAGGGACATAAATTAGCTTTCTAGGAAAAGGTTGAAAAAACGGAAATATCATTGCTTAACAAATCCATAATTACATTGATTAAAGTTCTTTGTGCGGGGTGGCGTCAGAATTCTGGCCAAAAGCAGAGCATATACTCTCTATATCCACATGTTTCAGAGTGTCCTGGCAGATATATGCAGAAAGCATTTAGGTTAATCGATCGGCTTTGGAATAGCAATGCTGCTCTAACTTTGTACCAGTTGCCGGCTGAAAAACAGGCCACCTTAAAATCCTTAATGAACCTCTTTTATTATGATATAATTAAATTATGAAAAAAGTAATTATGCAAAAAGCCGAAGCGAATATTAAAGCATCTGTTGAAAAGCTCATTCTGGAACTGGGCGGATTCGAGAGATTTGTCAAAGCGGGCGAAACGGTTCTGATAAAGCCGAACTATAACACGGCAGATCCCCCGCCGGCCTCGACCGCTCTTGATTTTCTCCAGGCAACTGTGGAGCTCTGTTTTGAAGCAGGTGCGGGCAAAGTAATTGTTGGGGAGAGCTCGACCGTTACTATGTATGATCATTCTCTTTTCACCAAAAAGATCCTCTGTGAAGCCTGTGTCTATGATCTTGAAAAATTACCCAAGCCGCCTGAAGTATATATTTTTGACGATCATGAGTGGGTTAAAAAGTATACAGCGAGCGCCAAATACATTAAAAAGGTATCGTTGCCCAGGATTATCGACGAAGTTGACAAGATAATTCTTCTCCCTTGTTGTAAAACTCATTTCATAGCCCAGTATACCGGCGCTCTTAAACTTATCGTCGGCTTCATGAAGCCAAGCGAACGGATCAAGCTGCACATGGGGCATGAGGTCCCAGAGAAGGTGGCCGAGATGAACACTGTTTATAAACCTGATCTGGTCATCATGGATGCCCGGAAGTGTTTTATCAATGGCGGACCTGGGAAGGGAGAGTTTCGCGAACCAGGCCTTATTTTGGCCTCAGAGGGTCGGGTGGCAATTGATATTGAAGAAGTTAAAATTATTCAAAGCTTTGAGGGCAACTCACTGGCGAGACAGAAACCGGAAGAGCTGAGACAAATAAAATATGCCAAAGAACTTGGGATAGAATAACGCCAAAGGGGCTGTTGCACAACGAACCAAGAGTTCGAAGTATAGCAGCTCCTTTTGGTATCAATTTCTGTGTGATTTATGTC
>DATMYJ010000279.1:0-5121 GCA_035561015.1 Desulfitobacteriaceae bacterium
CTCCAGGACCCAACCAAATTAAGGTATATTAGATTAAATTGTGAAAAAAGGAGGGAGTTGCCCTAGCCTTCATAAAAAGGCTTTTCAGGTGCAGCGAAAGAGTGGATATATCAACAATTATCGGAATTATTCTCGGTCTAGGTGGTTTGCTGGCAGGTTTTGTAATGGAACATGGCCTTCTATCCTCCCTCTTGCAGGGTCCGGCAGCAATTATTGTGTTCGGTGGCACAGCAGGGGCTATTCTGACCAGTTTTCCTCTTTGCGAATTAAAAAAATTTGGTCACTGGTTAAGAATTGCTTTCAGCAATCAATCCTTCGGTACCCTTGAAACTTATGATACCCTGGTTCATTTTGCCGAAAAGGCTCGCCGGGAAGGGCTTCTCAGTTTAGAAGAAGAACTCGAAAATGTCACCGATCGTTTTACTCGAGAAGGTATGCAGCTGGTTATCGACGGCACCGATCCCGAGATTACCAGGGAAATTCTGGAATCAGATATCACGGTGATAGAGAAACGTCATAAGACAGGGATTCTTGTCTTTGAGGCAGCGGGAGGGTATGCTCCGACCATGGGAATTATCGGAACCGTTATGGGGCTGGTCCATGTTCTGGGTAACCTTTCGGATCCTTCCTCTTTATCAGGGGCGATTGCATCAGCCTTTATTGCCACTCTATACGGTGTGGCGTCCGCCAACTTGATCTGGCTGCCAATCGGTATTAAATTAAAGAATAAGGATAAAGCAGAAATTGCCGCCCTGGAAATGATCCTGGACGGTATACTCTCTATTCAAGCCGGTGAAAATCCCTCGATTTTAAAAGAAAAGTTAAAGACTCATCTGGGAAATATTCCCGAACCAGTAATTCAGCTTAAACAAGAAGGAATTCCTGCCAGATCTGGTTCATTGGTTTGAAGGAAAAAGACAGCAAGTTACAGTTAAGAAGGTGATTACTCTTGGCCAGAAAAAAAAAACCTGAACCAGAAAAAGAGAATAACGAACGATGGCTTCTTACATATTCAGACCTAATCACTCTCCTGATGATCTTTTTCGTGGTTCTCTATGCAATGAGTAATGTCGATGCCCAAAAGTTTCGGGCTGTGGCCGATTCTTTAAATAAGGCTCTGGGAGGCGGAAGACCAGCCGCTCTGGATATTAATGAAAAACCGGGAGGCCCGAAAGTCATCGGCGAAACTACCCCTCAGCTTTCTACGGAAAAAGCAACAGATAACAAGAACGAATCAGATACAAAAAAAATTAACCTTGAAAATATTACAATCGAAGAAATCAAAGCTAAACTGGATAATTATGCTGCTGAAAATAATATCCAGAATAAACTGGTCTCTTCTATGGAAGAACGGGGTTTGGTTGTCAGTATTAAAGATACCCTGCTTTTTGACAGTGGCTCGGCAGTTATTAGCACCAGTGCTCATGAATTATTAGAAAAAATCGGCAGGGTACTGCTCGTTGTACCGAATTATATACGAATTGAAGGACATACTGATAATGTTCCTATCAGCACACAGCAATTCCAAAGCAATTGGGAATTATCAGTTCTGCGTGCTACTAATGTTTTGCAACTTATGGTCAAAGAAGGCCATATTTCACCAAATCGCCTTTCCGCTGCAGGATATGGTGAATTTCGGCCCATAGCTTCCAATACTGACGCAGAGGGTCATGCCCGTAATCGCCGGGTTGATATTGTAATCCTGAAAACGAAATATGATATAATCGAACCTGGTGAGAAATCAGTAACAAACCCCTGAGGAGGAAGATGATGGCCTTAAGAATCGACGGGACTTCTCTGACAGAATCCGTTGCCCGCGAAGTCCCAGCCACAACCGGACAGAACGGGCCGGAGTTCAGCAAGACTTTGGTCAAGGCTCAGATACTGCAGCAAGGCGGATTAGAGGATTTCCTGGGTCGTTTAAATGCCCAGGGAGAAAAGCTGTCAAAATCTCTCTCCTTGCAGGATTTAACCGATTTTAAAGCCATGATTAAATTATTTCTGCGTTCAACTTTCGGACAAAGCCGCACAATTCAAGAAAATACTTTTTGGGATCACAGCGGCCGGCCAAAAATTCTGGCCAGAATTACCAGAATAGAAAATGACTTAGAGGATTTGGGCCGAAAGGTTCTGAACAAACATACCGCACCTTTGGATATTCTGACAAAAATTAATGAAATATGTGGTCTGATTTTGGATCTCTTTGTCTGAGAAGCAAGAGATCTTCTCCGGGAAAAGACACTGGGATATCCTGACAGGTAATCGAGTAGAAGGCAGGTGAAATAATCACCTGCCGATCTCACACACCACCGTCCACTGTTCGGTACACGACGGTTCTCTTGTTTACGCTGTGACTTGCCGATAATACTCAGAAAAGAATAAGAACCCAAACCACTTAATTACCTCGTTTGCAAGGGATTTGGCTAGGATCGGGCTATTGGATATTCTTCAGTAGCTCTTTCTTATGTTGGCATATTCTATGCTTTCTGTCCTCGGATTCCAAATGATTAACATATATAAACCTTGTCCTCAACCGTTTCTACTGTTTGCAGTAGATCCTGCGAATACGCCTTCAAATCATTCATCCGTTTCAAAATAACAATGCCTTCATATTCCACCTCAAATTCTTCCCGAATCATCCGTTTAGGCATTCCTGCAGAGTCTTACCGGGCTCAATTTTCCCGCCAGGAAGCCCCCCGTTTCCCTGCCTGTTTTTGAGCAGTCCCCCACTGAGCGATCAGGATTTTGCCATCTCTGAGAATAATCGCTGCTGTTACTTCCTTCACAGCACTCCTCCTCTCAAATAACCCAATTCTTACCAGCATCATCTTTTCTCCATTTTGATAAACCTTCGTATGTCAGGCCGGCTTTTTGGATTAATCGGCCCAGAACCTCATTTTCCAGAATACCTTTCCTGATTATTTCCGCCAGCATATTTTCCGGGACTGGTTCTGCCATAAAGTAACCCTGAATGTTAGCACATTTTTCCGCGCCGAAATAATCAAATTGTTCTTGATTTTCCACTCCTTCGGCCGTCATTTCGATATCGAGGCCGCGCACCAAAGCAATCAGCGATTTCACCAGCCCTGCCCGGGAATTAGCCTGCTCTGCTTCCGGACCAATCTCGGCAACAAATGCCTTATCCAGCTTGACCATGTTGACAGGCAGATCCTTTAAAAAACTCACAGGCAGACCGCCTGAACCAAAATTATCGAGGACTATCCTGATGCCTTCTTCCTGCAAATTCATCAAGACAGCGGCCACAGATTCGAAATTGTTGATAAATATACTCTCGGCAATTTCCAGCTCCAGATTCGATGCTTCGATACCTGCTTTCATGATAGTATCGATTACAAAATCGCAAAAATCCGGTTGTCTGAGCTGTATGGCCGCGATATTTACAGAAATAATCAGCTTAAAGCCGTAATCTCTTTTAATCTTCGCGCATAATTGACAGGCAGTATCGATAATCCATTTGCCCAGCGGTACAATCAGGGCTATTTCTTCAGCCAGAGGAATGAACTCTGCCGGCATAACCAGCCCCATTTCCGGATTTTGCCAGCGGATCAAGGCTTCCAGGCCACGCAGTCTTCTTGTGCTGGCCTCATACTGAGGCTGGAAATACAAAACAAACTCCTCTCGCTGTAAAGCATCCCTGAGCCTTTCAGCCAACCTCGTTTTGCTTTCCATCATTTCCCTGATTTCCTGATTGAAGAAACAGAAGCGCTTCCCGCCCTGTTCCTTAGCCTCATGCAGAGCCTTGTCGGCATTGATCATAATATCTTTAGCCGTATAGCCGTCATCAGGAGATACTGCTATACCCATACTAAATGTCAGATTGAGCAGTTTTCCCTGGACATCAAAAGGTTCCTTCATTTTATATTTTATCCGCTCTATAATCGGAAATAAGTAATCAAGATACCCGATATTCAGAAATAGCAGCAGGAACTTGTCTTCTCCTGCTCTGGCTACAGTATCAGAGTCCCGGACACAGGAAGCAAGTCTGGCGGCTATATCTGTCAGTATCTTATCCCCGGCATAATATCCCCAGGCCTTGTTAATCTTTTGAAAATCATCCACATCGAGGAGGACAACAACTGCTTTGTTCCCGTTTCTTGCGGACAGCAAAGCAGCAGTGTGCAGCCTGTCAGCAAACAGAATCCTGTTAGGCAGATTCGTCAGGGAATCGCGATAAGCCAAAGCCAGTACCTTTTGTTCATTTTGTTTCAGGATAGTGATATCCCGATGTACACCGGTAATCCCAAATATTTCCTGCCGGAGATTAGTGACCGGAGATAGTATAGCCTGATAAAAGCTGCTGCTTCCTTCTTTCCCGACAACTTCATATTCAAAATAAGAAGTCTGTCTTGTTTGGATAATTTCAGCACAGGCACTTTTCCATTTTACTGCCGCACTCTCGGAAGGCAAAAACCCGGTGATCTCTTTTCCCACGATTTTTTCCGCAGCCGCCCCGGCAAATTGACAAAATTTAGCATTAGACAAGGTGATAATACCCTCCAGATTGCAGCTGTATATGGCATCTTCGGAATTATTAACAAGAGCCCGGTAACGTTTTTCGCTTATTTCCAGCAATCTCTCCCTGCTTAGAGCTTCGTCGAGCTGTTGTTGCAAACCTTTCCGGGCCAGTGACTGCTCTCTCAGTTCCTGCTCCAGAGCCGAAATTTTATTGTTCAAGGCAGCAATAGTTTTCTTGTGCACATCTTCCATCATCAGTTCCGCTCACCATCCTGCGTCAAAGTTACCATTCGTTTCCGATAGACTGTTAACTAAGTTCTGCGTTATTTTCTGAAAATCCTGCCACTGACTTCACCTGGCGGCCGGATAATTGCCCTGAGTATTGACCTTTTCAGGCAAGCGAGTATAGTATTATGGGGCTAAGAGAGCAGGGGCAGTGAACAGATGCTGAAAATAAACATCCTGGCTGAAAACCACACGACAAGAAAAGATATCCCGGCAGAACACGGACTCTCCGTGCTGTTCAATGCCGGGGAGGAGCTTATCCTGGAAAGCTGAGAAACAAAAAAACCCGAAAACTCAAAAAATAAATGAAGAGGATAATCCGACTGTTGATTCCGGTCGAATTGTCCTCTTCATTTATTT
>DATMYJ010000280.1:0-2152 GCA_035561015.1 Desulfitobacteriaceae bacterium
GGTGTTTAACTAACCTGAAAAGCCCATCTGACGGAATTGTCTGTTATGAAAAGGAGGTGTTGCCCATGACTGCTATTCAAAACAAACCCAATAGATTAGCCAAGGAAAAATCACCATATTTACTCCAACACGCTCATAATCCTGTAAACTGGTTTCCTTGGGGAGAAGAAGCTTTTCAGACAGCGAAAGCCGAGAACAAGCCTATTTTCTTATCTATTGGGTACAGCTGAAGCAGGTCGCGAAAAACACTTGTCATTGGTGCCATGTCATGGAAAGAGAATCCTTTGAGGATGATTATGTCGCTCAATTATTGAACGAACATTTTATATCCATTAAAGTGGATCGGGAAGAACGCCCGGATATCGATCATTTATATATGGAATTTTGCCAGGTTCTCAGCGGTTCAGGAGGATGGCCTTTAACGATTATCATGACCCCAGAGAAAGAGCCCTTCTTCGCAGGCACATATTTTCCCAGAACCAGCCAGTATGGGCGTGCCGGATTGCTGGATATTCTCAGGCAAACAAGTCTAATCTGGCAGGAAGATAAAGAGCGCTTAATCAAAGCAGCAATCGAAATAGCCGCAGCTGTCAGGAAATATTCGGACTCCAGTGAACCAGCAGTAATTCATGACCAGGGACTAGAGATACAGCCTGCAAGTAATCATGCCGACACCGAATTTCGTCATAAAGCTGCTGCACTGTTAGACAAAGCCTATACTCACCTGGAAAACTCCTTCGATTCCCACTACGGAGGCTTTGGTCAAGCACCTAAATTCCCCTCCCCTCATACCATTGGTTTTTTGCTGCGCTGCCCCGGCGCAACCTATAGCAAGGCGCCGACTATGGCTCGCAAGACACTGGAGGGGATGCAGCAAGGCGGAATCTACGACCACATTGGCTTTGGTTTTGCCCGTTACAGCACCGACGAAATGTGGCTGGTTCCGCATTTTGAAAAGATGCTCTATGACAATGCCCTTCTTGCTTACGTATACCTGGAGGCCAGCCAGTCTTTGGGAGACAAAAAGTATCTGCAAACAGCCCAGGATATCTTCACCTATATCCTGCGCGATATGACTTCACCGGAAGGCGGCTTCTATTCAGCTGAAGATGCCGATTCGGAAGGAGTAGAAGGCAAGTTTTATCTTTGGTCTCCGGCAGAAATAATAAATCTCCTGGGAAGTGAGTCAGGTGAGATGTTCATGAACTATTATGGTATCACTCCTCACGGTAATTATCAGGGAAAAAACATCCCTAATTTGCTTAACTCCAGCAAAGAACTACACGATCAAGGCTATGATCTGAACAAAGAACAATTGGCAATGAAGTTGGAACAATGCCGGAGTATCCTCTTTGCAGCCCGTGAAAAAAGGATTCACCCCCACAAAGACGATAAAATTTTAACTTCCTGGAATGGCTTGATGATTGCGGCTTTAGCCAAAGGCTTTTTCATCACAGGAGATAGAGCTTACATGAAAGCCGCCGAAAAATCCGTAAATTTTATTCTCTCAACATTAAGGCAATCAGATGGCAGACTACTCGCCCGGTATCGCGATCATCAGGCTGCCTACCTCGCTTACCTCGATGATTACTCCTTTCTAATTTGGGGCCTTCTGGAGTGTTATACGGCTTTGGGTCTGCCTTATTACCTGAAAACGGCAATTGAGCTGCAAAACCAGCAAGAAATATTATTCCGGGATGAAAACGGCGGGGGGTATTTCCTGACCGGCATCGACAGCGAAAAACTCCTTTTCAGACCAAAACAAACCTCTGACAGCGCGCTGCCCTCTGGTAATTCTGTCAGTGTTTTTAACTTATTACGATTAGCCCGCCTGACGTCAGAAGTGCGTTGGGAACAGTTGGCTTACCGTCAACTCATAGAATATTTACCAAAAGCTGATTCTAATCCAGAAGGTTATACGATGTTTCTCCAGGCTGTTCAATTTTTCCTTCACTCTGGTCAGGACCTGATATTAGCCGGTTCCCTGAATTCACCACAAAAAAGAAAAATGCAGGAGATCATCAGTCAACACTTCTTACCCTTTGCCACCATTTTATATCAGGAAGGGTCTGTTAACAGTATCACCCCCTGGCTTGCAGACTATCCTTATAATTCCAATGAATATAAATGCTATATATGTGAGAACTATACC
>DATMYJ010000281.1:0-3605 GCA_035561015.1 Desulfitobacteriaceae bacterium
GAAGAAAACATCTGAAAATGATTTATCATAACAGAAGGACGAGTTGATGATGGGGATAATGAGCTGATGACAAAAAGGGCAATAATTGGTAAAGAAGAACTGCGCAACCTGGAATGGGGAGGAAAACGCTATCATTCCTTCAACTGGCACTTGCGCACTGTTTTTGGGGAAAAGGTCTTTAAAGTTCCTTTAGATGCCGGCTTCACTTGTCCCAATCGCGACGGGACTCTGGGACAGGAGGGCTGTATTTATTGCAGTGCCCGCGGGTCTGGCGATTTTGCCGGAGAAAAGAAATTATCTTTGCCGGAACAATTTGAACAGTCACGCAAAATGATGAACAAAAAATGGCTCCAGGCCAAGTATATTGCTTATTTCCAGGCTTATACCAATACCTATGCTTCCGTCGAACGTCTGCGGGAACTGTACAGTCAGGTCCTGGATCTGCCGGGAGTGGTGGGCCTGGCGGTTGCTACCAGACCGGATTGTCTGGCCCCGGATGTTCTGGCTTATCTGGAAGAGCTCAATCGATCCACTTATTTATGGGTTGAACTGGGACTGCAGTCGATTCATCAGAAGTCTCTGGACTGGATTGGGCGCGGTCACGACTATGCCGCCTTTTGCCTGGCAGTGGAAGAACTCAGGAAAAGACGGATTAGGGTTTGCGCTCATATTATCCTGGGTTTGCCCGGTGAAAGCCGGACAGATATGCTGGCAACTGCCCGGGCCCTGGCCCAGCTGCCCTTGCAGGGTATCAAACTGCATCTGCTGCATATTCTGCAGGGTACTCCTCTGGCGGAAATTTACCAAAAAAAGCCCTTTCCCCTCCTGACAGCTGAAGAATATGCAGCCCTGATTGTCGATATACTGGAACTATTACCTGCCGGCATGACAATTCAGCGTCTTACCGGGGACGGTCCGCCTGATGATCTGCTTGCTCCTCTCTGGAGCCGCAAAAAATGGGAAGTACTCAATGCCATCGATGCGGAGCTCAAACGGCGGGACAGCTGGCAGGGAAAAAGGGCAGGAACTTAACGGCTAATGTCGAAATAATACCAGATGCGCCAAGGAGGGAGCAACATGTATCCGGGAGTGGACATCATTGAGATCGAACGTTTTGCCAGAGCCTGCCGGCGGCAGCCGAAATTAGTAGACCGTTTGTTTACCAAGCGGGAACAGAATGATCTGGAGGGCAAGGGCATCCAAAGCTGGGCCGGCCGTTTTACGGCTAAGGAGGCTGTCCTCAAAGCTTTGGGGACAGGCTTGCATGGTATTGGCTGGCAGGATATTGAAATAATCAGAGGCTCTGAGGGAGAACCGGTGGCTTTGCTCAGCCAAAGGGCTGAAGAGAGAGTAAAGGCCCGCGGCGGATCAGGAGTCAGAATCAGTATAGCGCATGACCGGAGCAGGGCTATTGCGATGGCGATATTGTGCTGAACAGAGATCAGTATAATAGAGGGTTCAACAGTATATCGAGTTTAGTATTTTGAGGAATTCAGCAAACAAAGAACTGGGGTGGGAGAATGAATCTAGTTAATTCCCAGCAAATGCGCCGTCTGGAGGAGAGGGCGATCAGGGATTTTGGAATTCCCAGCATATTGCTTATGGAAAATGCTGCCTTGGCTGTAGTACGGGAGATTTGCCGCCATTTTAGTGACCGGAAACAGAAACTGATTGGACTCAAAGCGGCCGTTTTAGTCGGTAAAGGCAATAACGGCGGGGATGGTTTGGCAATTGCCAGGCATCTTGTTTTGATTGGTTTTGAGGTGACTGTTTTCCTGATGGCCAAACCTCAGGATCTCAAGGGCGATGCTGAATTGAACTATCGTCTTTTTGCAGGTACGGAAGGCAAATTGTTTGTTATTGATGGGGAAAAACAAAAACGGCTGGCCAGGTTTGCCTTTGCCCAGGCTGATGTTGTTGTTGATGCCCTTTACGGTACAGGTTTGCGGGGTGCTATGCCGGCTATTGCCGAAGAATATATCGAAGAAATCAATCAGGCTAAAGCCTGGGTCGCAGCTGTAGATATTCCCAGTGGGGTGGAAGCTGATACGGGCAAGGTTTATCGTCTGGCAGTACGCGCTGATCTTACGGTAACCTTCGGACTGCCCAAGCTTGGCCATTTCCTGGGCGAAGGCCCGGAGTATTGCGGCCGGGTGGTTGTTGATGCTATCTCTATTCCGCCTGCCTACCTGGAAGATGAGGAGTTAGGCAATTACATATTGACTGATCAGGCAATATGTTCAATTATTCCAATTCGGCAGCTGCAGAGCCATAAAGGAACTCACGGTAAGGGAATCCTGGCAGCGGGCTCTTTGGGTATGAGTGGAGCCGCTATTCTGTCAGGGAGAGCGGCTATCCGCACCGGCTTAGGTTTGCTGCAGATCATTACTCCGCAGGGGGTTGTGCCGGTAGTGGCTAACGGCGTGATTGAAGGAACGGTCTGGCCGGCTGGCGGTGACAATTTGCTGGATGCTGAATCCTGGCCGGTGATCCGGGAGCGCTGCCAAGGAGCTCAAGCCTTGGCCTTGGGACCGGGGTTGGGGGTTAATGAGGGATTTTTGCCTGTCCTGGAAAAGATTCTGCTGGATCTCAGCCTCCCTGTGGTTCTGGATGCCGATGCCCTTAATCTGGTGGCTTTGGATCCGAGAATACTGGATTGTCGCCAGGGAAGGGGTCCTTTGATCTTAACTCCCCATCCGGGAGAAATGGCCCGGCTGTGTAATTTGACAACCGGGGAAGTACAGGAAAACCGCTTGGAGCTGGCTGTCAACAAGGCCATAGAGTGGGGAGCTATTGTTGTCCTTAAGGGAGCGGTGACAGTTGTGGCTGCCCCGGATGGCCGGGCTTATTTAAATCCGACTGGAAATCCTGGCTTGGGAACAGGTGGTACGGGTGATGTTCTGACAGGCAGTATCCTCAGCTGGCTGGCTCAGGGTGTTCCGCCTTTGGAAGCTGCTTGTCTGGCAGTCTATCTGCACGGTCAAGCGGCTGAAATACTGGCTGAAAAATTCGGCTGGTCTGGGTTTACAGCCACAGAACTGGCTGAAACCTTGCCCCAGGCACGGCGCCGGTTAGAACAGAATAGGTGAAATCCTGAAAATAAGAGCAAAATGGTGGAGCAGGGAAGAGGTATAATACATGGAAGTATTCCGCCCGGTTTGGGCTGAAGTCGATTTGGGGGCTTTAACAAGAAATTTACGCCGGGTCCAGGCCTGCACAACCAGTGAAATTATGCCGATCGTCAAGGCAGATGCTTATGGCCATGGGGTGATTCCCGTAGTGGCGGCCCTGCAAAAATGTGGGATAAAGCGGTTTGGTGTAGCTTTGCTGGAAGAGGCTTTGGAGATCAGAAAGGTCTTTGCCGATTTGAAAATCATGATTATCGGCACTACTCCTCAAGATTATGCAGAGCTGATAGTCAGGGAAGATATTCTGGCAGGCATATTTTCCTTTGAACAGGCGGCAGCGCTTTCCCGGGCTGCGCTCAAGTTGGGAAAGACGGCTGTAATCCATTTGAAAATAGATACAGGCATGAACCGCATCGGCTTTAAAAACTCGGAATTGCCGGAAATCCTCAGGATTGCCGCATTGCCCAATATATATAT
>DATMYJ010000282.1:0-2810 GCA_035561015.1 Desulfitobacteriaceae bacterium
ATACAAGGGGGTATAAATCTTGTCCACATTCCTGGGAGTCTCGCCTCTGGTAGAGGGTAGTCTGTTGGGCCTTTTGGCCGCAGTTCTGATTCTGCTGTTTGTCACCGTTACCTTATTTAATAGATTATCCAGAAAAATTAAAAAACACGAAGCAGCCCATATTGCCCTGCAAACTTGCCTCTCGGGAAAAAGTTTGGATGCCTCACTCGAAGAATATCTGAAATCAGTGGAGATCATGAAAGACCAGATTATGGCTTGTTCATTGCGCTTGGATAAAATTGAAAGAAAACTGCGTCTAGCAGCCGACAGGGTGGAAATGGTCCGCTTCAGCGCTTTTGAGGATATGGGCAGTGAACTTAGTTTTGCCGTCGCTATGCTGAATCAGGATGGTAATGGGGTTGTCTTATCATCGATCAATAACCGCGTAGATACAAGAATGTATGCCAAACCGGTAATCGGCGGGAAATCAAACCATAATCTCAGCAATGAAGAAATAGAAGTAATAACCAAGGCTCAGACTGGCGAAAAAATATGATAAGTCTGCAGATCCTGCTCTAAACGGCACAGAAGACGGGCTGGAGCAGGGCAGCAAGGCTATTAAACAGGCCCGGTCACAAGACGAGGAGGAATGAAATGGCACACCGTAATTATCTTGTGGGGACGGCGGGGCATATCGATCATGGTAAGACGGAACTTATCCGGGCTTTATCGGGGATAGACACTGATCGTTTAAAAGAAGAAAAACAGCGCGGAATTTCCATTGAATTGGGTTTTGCTCATATGATCCTCCCCAGCGGCCGGGAGGTAGGCATTGTTGATGTGCCAGGCCATGAACGCTTTGTCAGACAAATGTTAGCAGGAGCCAGTGGCATGGATCTTGTTCTCCTGGTTATTGCCGCAGATGAAGGTATCAAGCCACAAACCCGGGAACATCTGGAGATACTAAAACTGTTAGAAATTTCCAATATTATTATTGTTCTGAATAAGATAGATCTGGTAGATCAGGACTGGAAAAATTTTATTGCCACTGAAATCAGAGGAGAACTTGAAGGCACAACCTTAGCTGGCTCCCCATTTTCTCCAGTATCGGCTCTGACAAAACAAGGCATTCCGGAATTACTAGCCAGGATTGATGATATGCTGCCAATTGTGGAAGGTATGAAGACAGGAGGTCCTGTCCGAATGCCGCTGGACCGTATTTTCAGCCTTAAAGGGTTTGGCACGGTAGTTACCGGTACCTTAGGCAGCGGAACTGTCAGGACCGGTCAGGAATTGGCAATCGAACCAGGCCGGGTTATGGTCAGGGTGCGATCCATTCAGGTTCATGGCAAAATAGTGCCGGCAGCTTTTGCCGGCCAGCGGGTTGCTATAAATTTAGCCGGTGCCGAGGCAGCAGAAATTTCTAAAGGAGCAGTTATCGTAAGCCCTGCTGCTTTTCAAGTTGGAAATATTCTGGACTTAGCAGTGCAAAACCTGCCTGAGGCAGAGAAGGCAATCCGGCAAAGACAAAGACTACGCTTTCATATCGGAACTGCAGAAGTAATTGGCAGGATACATCTTCTGGAAAATACGGAAATCCTGCCAGGGCAAAGTGGCTATGCCCAAATTTTATTGGAATCGCCGGTTCTGACAGCAGCGGGTGACCGTTTTGTTTTACGCAGCTATTCTCCCTTGCAAACAGTAGGGGGTGGGAAGGTCCTGGGGATTGCTGCTGCCAAGAAAAAACGTTTTAAAGAAGAGCTGCTGGTCCAGATGCGTTGGCAAGATAGGGGAGATACGCTGAAACTTGTGGAGATAGAACTAACTGCACCGCAAACCCTAGCAGAATTAAGTCAGAAGTTTCCTTTTGATAAGAGCTTGTTATCCCCGTTATTGGCTAAGCTCCTGGCTTCTGACCGTTTGGAAATATGGAGGGAAGATGGCGCAGACTTATACTGGGCCAAGGGTGCAGCGGAGCGTTGGCGCTCTGAATTGCTAACTCTGATCGAGGATTATCAGAGGGAATTTCCGCTTCGTCAGGGAATAGGACGTGAAGAACTTAAGGAAAAAATGGGACTGCTCTGGAATCACCATCGCTGGCAAAGTATTTTGGAATTCGGCAACATGCAAAAATATTTTAAACTTGCCGGTGGCAAGGTGAGGGCAAATAACAGCCCAGGACTGCCCCCGGAAATCCTGGAAAAGTTGGACTGCCTTAAAAAATATTGGGATGAGGCTGGTTTTAGACCTCCTGATCTTGAAGCAGGAGCTCGAAAGTGTGCTATTTCGGCCGCTGAAATTACCGCATATGCTCAGTATTTGGGTGAGCAAAACGAGTGGGTATCTGTAAGCGGTGTTTATTTTGCAGCCCGGATCATGGCAGATGCCCGCAACAGCCTGGAGCAACATTTGCAGGAATATGGTGAAATCAGTGTGGCCGAAGTTCGGGAATTATGGCAAACATCCCGCCGCTATGCGGTACCATTATTAGAATATTTCGACCAGCAGCATCTGACACGCCGCCGGGGTGATAAGCGGATATTATATAAGAAAGCATAAGAAACTTAGGCAGAATATAACTTTAAGAGATCATTGTACTGTAGTATGATATTAGAGAAAAAATGATTAGGGGGATGAGTGGCAGCTGGTGCTGTCCCCGGACTTCAAATCCGCGTGTCGGGACGCAAAACGTTCCGAGGTGTGTTCGATTCGCACGCATCCCCGCCACATTTTTAACAATGTCTCAGCTTTTAACTTTTGCCTAAAACGTCAATACCGACAATTTACCGACAATCGTTTTAAAATTTATCATATCGACTTTAGCCTTCAAT
>DATMYJ010000283.1:0-3152 GCA_035561015.1 Desulfitobacteriaceae bacterium
GATTAGGGCATTCAATGGATTTTTTACAAATAAAAATATTAATACCGCAGAAATAATGGTGATTAATACTCCTATTTTGGTATGATTAGCTTTTATATCATAAGGTTCTTTAAAAATTCCGGAAAAAATGCTTCCCCCGGACATTCCGACGGTTATAGAAGAAGCAATACCGGATAGCAGCAGGGCGGCAGCAAAAATTATAGAGGCAAAATTTCCAAGCAGGGGTTTCAGCATCTCATAGGCCTGAGATAATTCAGTAACAGGGACTTTATGTACAAAGAATGTAGCTGCTGCAATTATCATCATGGCACAATTGATAGCCCAGCCAACAAAAGTTGAAAAAGTTGTATCTAAAAATTCGTATTTTAATTGTTTTTCCATAATATCTTTACGTTCTAGGTTCAACTGTCTGCTCTGGATAATCTCAGAATGCAAGAATAAATTACCTGGCATTACAACTGCTCCCAGAACGCTCATTATAATTAGCATGGAGCCTTGCGGAAATTCAGGTATTACAGTTGCTTAGTAGTGTCAATCAAAAAGTGGTTCTTTCCATTGTTAGTTGAATTACCGTGTTCTTTCAAGCCATAACAACTTGTTTCTTAACATTTCAAAACTATTACGGCCATACATTATCCTCTTTATAACTTTCAGCTTATTTATACTGCCTTCAGCAAGTCCGTTATTATATTCAAATTTAATGGCATTTTTAACAGCTGTAATATCTCTGGTTATGCCGTTTATAAATGAAGTTATTTCACGGATATTTAAACCGGATGCCTTGTGTATCCACTTTTCGATTTTACTAACATCTTTATCCGATAATATTTTCTTGAATTCACTAACTATGTCCAAGAGCTCCTTATATCGGGGATATTGACTATTCACTCTATCTAAAGATTCGTTGTTCAGCCCTTTAATTTTCTCCAAGGGTTTGAATAATCGTTTTATCAAGGATTTACGTTCCACTAATTCGGTATTTTTGGATGTTCCATTATTGGCCTTGGAAGTATTCCGAATAAGTTTTTTCCTGCAGGCCAGATAATTTCTGATTGTAGAGGAAGAACCAGTATAACCTTTTTGACGGATTTCTGCTTCAATTTTAGGCGAGCCCACACCTTTATCCATTAGCCCATTGATTTCATCCAGGTAGGGATCTAAGATGCTTTTTCTTTTAACACTATAGCTTCCATGAATAGCTGTTACTTCCTCATTTAAATATCTTGTAACCGTCTGCCTCGATAATTGGAGGTCCTGGGAAATTGATCGGATAGAATATTTCTTCTCGTGCATATCTCTTACAGAATCTATCAGTTCCTGTTTCTTTAATACTTTTTGTTCATAGGATTGTTCCCTGCTGCTTTTGACATACTGATTACGTTTCTCTGCGCGCATTCCCATCAATTTACCCAGTGTTCGAATATCCATATTCAATTGTCTGCAAAGCTGTGTTTTACTGAAACCTTCTGCACGCATTGCAAAAGCCCGGTTTGACTTTTCTTCCAAGGTCAGTTTTTTGTTTTCAATTGATATCACCGATATTTCCGGCACTATATCCTGAGACCGGCAACGCCCAGCGGCACACCTCCAATGATTATCGAGCCGAAAAGGTGATGTTCGTCATCGTCACAGACGGCGAAGAAAATTCCAGCCGCGATTACACGTCCGATAGGATCAAAGCGCAAATTGAACATCAGAAAACGAAATACGGTTGGGAATTCATCTTTCTCGGCGCGAACATTGACGCGGTACAGGCCGCCGGGCGGTTCGGAATTAGTGCAGACAGAGCAATTGATTACATTCCCGATAGCGTGGGGACAAATCTTAACTTTAAAGTAATGGCAGAAGCCGTAGTGAGATTCCGTGAGTCCGGTGTGGTAGAAGAAGAAACCTTTGCGCCAATAAGGGCGGATATGAAACGGCGAGGAGGTCGAAAATAATGCTTGGAGCTATTGTAGGTGACATCGTAGGCTCTGTCTATGAGTGGCATAACATCAAAACAAAAGACTTCCCACTGTTCCGCGACGATTGCTTTTTCACGGACGATACAGTCATGACTGTGGCGGTGGCGGATGCGATCATGCAGGGCAAGCGTGAAACCTTCGGCGGTGGGTTTGATGTTCATGGAGGCGTCGTGGTCGACGAGGATCTCTTCATTGATTCGATGAAAAAGTGGGGCCGGTTATATCCGAACGCCGGTTATGGCGGGCGTTTTGGTACATGGATTTTCTCCGAAAGCCGCGAACCCTATAACAGCTGGGGCAACGGCTCGGCGATGCGAGTCTCGCCCTGCGCGTGGGCTTGCGAGCAAACTCAATTCATACACGAATGCATAGAAGACGTCGATATATTGGCAAGAACCAGCGCAACGGTCACGCACAATCACTCCGAAGGAATAAAGGGCGCTGTGGAAACAGCGAGAGCGATATGGTTCATGCTTAGAGCGCGGTGCTTCTCTGATTATCCGAACAATATTGACGAATGGAAAGATACAATCAGAAAGCACTCCAGCTACGACTTATCACGGATGCTTGATGAAATACGCCCGGCCTACAGCTTCAAAGAAAGCTGTCAGGATACTGTTCCGCAGGCTATCACGGCATTTCTTGAAAGTACAGACTTTGAGGACGCAATCCGCAACGCCATCTCCCTCGGCGGCGACAGCGACACGCTCGCTGCGATAACGGGCAGCATCGCGGAAGCCGCTTACGGAATCCCGCAGTGGATAAAAGATAAAGCTTGGTCATACCTCGAAGAGCCAATTCGTGATGTTTGCCGCCGATGGCAAACGTTTATTGAACTAAAGGAATAAATGTTGCATAATCTACTTGTTGGCGAAACCCTACTCGTTGGCGTTTCATCGCCTGATAAAAAAAATATGCACACCCTTATGCTGAAATGTATGCACCGAGGGGGTGCATTTTAGCTGTAGGGGAGTGCAAACAATTTGGCGTTAATAAATGTTGCACAATCGATATGTTTTTTCAGACGAAGCATGTCGAGATGCGACGGGAATGTTTCTCATCGGCGTGTAAGAGAAAGAAGACGCACTCGCGCCGCTCTTCCGCAACCCCGTTACAGCGCTAGGTTCGTACTTTGGCGTTGACCTATCCTCCGTACCGGTAAAGCATCGTAAGAATACTATACAGGAT
>DATMYJ010000284.1:0-2753 GCA_035561015.1 Desulfitobacteriaceae bacterium
ACCCTATGAGGGCTGGATTTTTATGAAATCAGGAATTAAAAACATCTCTGTTTTGAAGGGGGGGATGATAAATCGGAGAAAGAGTGAGTTCAAATAATTGTTATTAAAGTATGGAGTAAATGAAATCTTAGAAAAGCCAGGACCTTTGGAAAAGTTGCTAATTTTGATAAATATGCAGAGGAGGTCTATTTATGCCAACAATTGTTCATTTTGATATTGCTTCAGATAATCCTCAGAGAGCAAGGAAGTTTTATGAATCATTATTCGGATGGAATATGCAAAGCCCTTTGGGAATGACAGATTATTATCTGATTGAAACAGCAGACCTGGATGGCAATAAAGGTGTTGGTGGCGGTTTGGGAAAGAGGGGAGATCCCTCTCAAAAAATAACCGCATATATCGGCGTCGATGCCATTGATGAATATAGCAAAAAAGTAGAAGAACTGGGAGGGAAAATAGCCCAGCCGAAGATGACTGTACCTGGTTGGGGATATTTAGCTCTATGTACGGATACGGAAGGCAATGTATTCGGTCTCTGGCAGGATGATAAGAACGCAGGCAAATAATTCATTTTGTCTGTGAGAATGCCCATTTGGCTTATACTGTGGCCAAATAGCTGCTTATGAAAATCAAAGAAAGATACTGCAAACAAAAAGGTTGATCGACTTACGGCAGGATTTGGATAACCTGACCGTGTCGATCAACCGAATAGAAAAATATTTAACAAGGTTACTTAAGATCTTTGAGAAGAGAAGCGACTGGTTCGTAGGCTTCTTTTAATTTTGGAAAGTGAATATCAGACCATTGATGTCTATAATCTTTACCAATATTACCCTTTACCTCGATAGTGCTGATATTAGCCATTACCTCATCAGAAAAAGACTTAAATTCACTGAAAAATTCATCGTATTCTTTCCTGGATAATTCCATGTTACAAATATACACAGCCTTCGCTGCATTGATGTGGGAATTTGCAATAGCCAAGTAAGCGGTAATGACGTAATTCTCTTTAGGGCCTTCGATATTGAAGATCGTTGAATGAGCTGATTGCGCATTATGGTAGCCATTCAGAATTAAGTTCACGAATTCCTGTTTAAATAATTGATCCATGATTATCACTCCTTCTTTTTGGCTAGTTTGGACAACATAACCATTCGACACAAAGGAGAAAAATACCTGCTGACTTTTAGACCTTGAGAAAAAAATGTAAAATTGAATTCACATTTTGACCCATTTATCACCTTTCTTGTTCCAACCTGCCCGCCTCAGACCTGCCCAAGCTGTAGCAAACGCTTTAGCTTCATCCCCATTATACTGTTCCCAGGCTGCATTAAAAATTTTTCGCCAAGTGGACTGGGCTTCGTGGGGTAAGTGGTCTCTGACTGGTTTCGGTAAGTCCTCATTTGTGACATATGGCATTCCAATCACCTCACTATAAGGATTATTGGGAAAGAAGAGGCTATGATAATGAGGCAGATCTGACTGGCAGCAGAAAAGATCAATAAAACGGCAATATAGTTTATCTTTCTATTAATCTATATATCTTTCCCCTGAGGTCTACTATATACAGCTCCTGGTTGTTGTCCAATCCGAAAGACGAAATCTGAAAATCTGTGTCCAGTAGTTCTTGATTCCGGGGATTTCTCTTATCATCCAGCCACAAAGCCCAGATTTTCCCGGAGATATAGTCCCCAAAAATATAAGCTCCTTGCAGGCTGGGTGTGTTTTTGCCATAGTACACATACCCGCCGATTACACATCCTCCGAGGGAACGGCCGTATTCCCAGAGGGGTGGTTGAAGATCTTCAATTTTGACTCCTGGGGAAGAAGAATATTCCAAGGTGCCCTCCATTATTCTCCAACCATAATTTTTACCTTTTTCGATGATATCGATCTCTTCACGGCGGTTTTGTCCCACATCAGCAGCCCATAATAAGTTCCGCTCGTGGTCAAAACTAAACCTCCAGGGATTACGCAGACCATAGGCATAAATTTCCTCAAAGTATCCTTCGGTGTTTCCAACAAAGGGGTTATCCGATGGAATGCCATATTCTTTATTCGGAGAGGTTTTGTCTACATCTATTCGCAGAATTTTACCGAGATAAGTCTTTAAATTTTGGGCGTTATTGTTGGGATCACCAGCAGAACCTCCATCCCCGGCAGCAATATAAAGATAGCCATCAGGACCAAAAGCCAGTTGTCCGCCATTATGATTTGCATAGGGCTGTGAAAAGGATAATAAAACCTTTTGACTAGAAATATCTCCTGCCTTGGGGTTTTTGGGATCAAGAGCAAAGCGGGCAATAACAGTACTATTGCTATTCGTATAGTTGACGTAGAAATAGCCGTTTTCTTTAAAATCAGGATGAAAGGCTAGTCCCAATAACCCTTTTTCCTGACTACTTGAGTCTATCTGGCTGCTTAAATCAAGAAAAACCTGAGCAGAATCTGTGGCGGAATTATTGTTAAAAAATTTAATTTTTCCGCTTCTTTCAACCACATAAACCTGATTGGAAAAGCTGTCAGCAGCGGTGAAGAACAGTGGCTGGTCGAAATTTAAATGGGGATAAGCTTCTACGGTGGCATATTTTATTGATCCTGATGAAGAATTTCCATTTTCGGCATTGGGGGAGTTGCAGCCAGTTACCATAAGTGCCGCAAAAAGAGGAAGGAAGAGGAATTTATTCATATGCAGATACCTCCCATAGGCAGATATTTATCTGGAATCACAGGACCCTGGATAATCCTAATAT
>DATMYJ010000285.1:0-2291 GCA_035561015.1 Desulfitobacteriaceae bacterium
TTAAATTATTTTGGCAGTTATTATATCTGAGAGGGCCTATATAAAAAACGGTCTTAAAATTGCTGAAAGGTATAGGTCATATTGGTTTATATCTGAGTTTGTAGTGCGTATTGCTCTGTTGTAACCAGTTGCTTAAGCAACTGGCAATTATGTAATCCCTCAAATAAAAATGGAGAAAACCATGAGACTGCTTTCTAATGCTATTCGGAGTAACGCTTACACCTTGGCTGCTGTACAAAATACGTACAAAGAAAATGTGGTGGCAGTGAACACGGTTATTAACAGTGTTTTAAGCTCGAAGCTTCCTGAATTGAAACGCTACCCTCCAGACTGGACAGACTTTTCTAATGCCTATGAAAAGGCGAATGCCGATGCCTTAAGCTGGGTGAACAATGTCATGGGCAGGTTGCTTGAAGTTCCAGATGATGTTAGGAATTACAACGACATTATCACCGCACTGCTTAAGGATTCCTCTGATCAGGCAGCAATACTTGTCAACAATCCTGGCGATAAGACGGCGCTGGCCATACTGAATAATGATCTTAGCAGATTGACCGGTCAGTTGAATCTGGTGACGACATTTATTTCAGGGGCCATTGTGAGTTTGAAAAACTTTCAGGATGTCTTGCCTGATATGGCAATTCAGCTTCAGACTATAGCACAGAAGTCCTCTGCTGACGCTAAGGCTGACCAGAAGCAGATTGACCAACTCAGGAGTGATATCAAGAAACTCCAGGACGACATCTCTTCTCTTACAGCTGCAATCGTGGCACTAGGCATAGCTGATGCATCTGCCATTACTCTCGGAGTTATCGGAACGATAGCAGCGTGGCCTATTGGGGCAGTGATTTGGCTTTTCGTTGGCCCGGCCATTGCTGTTGCCACTACGTACATTGCTCTTGATGCAATTCAGATTGATACCGACAAGAAAAAAATCGCTGCAGATCAACAGGTTATGAGCGAGTTGACGGCAGATGTTTCAACTCTGTATCTTCTTTCTGACAATTATACCAAGTTGGCTAATCAGTCGAAAGAAATTCAAGACAACCTTCAGGCGGTATTGAATGCTTGGTTGACTCTTGAAACAGATGTCACGAATGCTGTGGATGATATCAAGAAGGCCATTTCCGACACTAAGACTCCAGATTTCAAAAAGGTACAAGATGACCTTACCAGCGCTACAAATGAGTGGAATGCTGCTTACAAGCAGGCTGGTGATCTGCACCTCGACCTTAATGTGAATAATGCTCAAGTGGAGCTTGGAATGTCATCTGATCAGGTGAAAGCGGCTATGCAGACTGGAAAGACCATGAATGTAATGGAATTTTACAACCAAGTGGCTTGATTTTCTGTGCTGATCGTCCCGTTGAGTGGTGCATCATAACGGTGCACCACTCAATGGGCTTGCTATGTGTCGAGGTAGAGCATGTCTTCTGGGGGGGCTGCGTCAATATGTGAATACCCTTGCTGGACGGTTTGGCAGTAAAATCCTTTTTAAGCGCCTCATATTACTCATATTTTCCCTATCCGTCTCTTGTCTGATTCTCTATTCTCCGTATATTTACCGTAGTAGTATCCCGATCAGTACCTTTTACTGACCCAAATCAATTGGATATGAAGAGAGGGCGTAAACCCATGGAGTTGAGTTATTGACTGTGGCCTTTTTCCATTCCGATTTCGTACGGTGGTCCGATATGTCGAAGTAAGTTGTGACTCAGATGATTCGGCACCAGGCGGGTATTGTCTGGCGGATATAGAGAAATGTTTTTGGTCAGAGATGATTTTTGGAGGATCAAACAGTTCATCTGCTGCGCTCTTCTTATTGTCGCTTGCGCCACTTTAATTCCTTTATAGATGGGCAATAAACATAACCCGATTTCGTAGATCCCCGTCTCTACGAAATCGTGCTCTTATCAACGTATCAGTAACAACGTTATCCATCATTAAACATACACTTCCCTCACACAATAATATGGTCGACATGAAAGGGGTGTCTTTCGTTCCTTTGTTATTGCTGAAAAAAGTGCTTTTGAAATTTATTGTTTCATCCATGGTCTGACGAATCGGAGATGTCGGGATTTCGTCGTTCATGCAGCAAATGCAGAAAGAATATTCGATGACATTCAATAGCCGGCAACATTGTTTCGGGTATCTTGTTTCAATTGCCGGTACGATCGTTCTCGCTTTGGGATCTTTCCTCAGTCACTTCATTTCTCCTCTGACTGTTACTACGTTTTTCCGGGAATATTTCACCCTATAGAATACGATCTTGCATCACTCCTGGTTTTTTA
>DATMYJ010000286.1:0-4705 GCA_035561015.1 Desulfitobacteriaceae bacterium
TTTCAAAGGAGGAATTTTTTAATGTCTGCAAAATCTAAGACTTACTCTGAGCTGCAAACTGAATTTCAACAACTCCTGGGCGGTATATCAACTTTGGATGAGGGAGTTATGACACTCATCCAGGAGCATCTGGATTCTCTGACCAAACCTCAGGGCAGTCTAGGTCAATTGGAAGTTATCGTCAAACAGATAGGTGGTATTCAAGGTACAGCTGTCCCCAAAATTAATAAAAAAGCCGTTTTGCTGATGGCTGGTGACCACGGTGTAGTCGCCGAAGGTGTAAGCGCTTTTCCCCAGGAAGTCACTCCCCAAATGGTCTATAATTTTCTTAACGGCGGAGCAGCAATCAATGTTCTTACCCGCCAGGCTGGAGCAGATGTTATCTGTACTGATGTCGGAGTCGCTTTTCCTTTGGAACCGGCAGAACTAATGAGCCGCCGTGTCGCCAACGGTACTAATAACATGGCTAAAGGGCCAGCTATGACTCCGGAAGAAGCCCTGCAAGCGCTCCTGGTCGGAGCCGAGGTAGCCAGGGAAACAATTGACGGCGGTGTCAACTTACTGGCAACCGGGGATATGGGGATCGGCAATACCACTCCCAGTTCGGCAATTGTAGCTTTTTACACAGAACTGCCGATAAGCAAGGTAGTTGGCAGGGGCACCGGAATTGACGATGCCGGTTTAATTTTAAAACAAACCGTGATCAAACAGGCCCTCGAAGTAAATAATCCTGATCGGGGAAATGCCCTTGATGTTTTGGCCAAAGTCGGAGGATTGGAAATTGCCGCTATTGCCGGTTCCATTTTGCAGGCAGCTGCTAAACGGGTTCCCATTATTATTGATGGTTTTATTTCAACTGCCGGTGCAATTATAGCTGCCCAGCTCTGTCCTTTAAGCAAGGCCTATATGATACCTTCCCATGGTTCTGTGGAGATAGGCCATCGTGCCGCCCTGGAATATCTCGGCCTGGAACCTATGCTCAATTTGAATATGCGTCTGGGTGAAGGAACAGGAGCAGCCCTGAGTTTTTATCTGGTAGAGGCTGGTATTCATATTCTGGAGGAAATGTCCACTTTTGCTGATGCCGGTGTCAGCGAAAAAAACGAGTGAGAACAACTGACCGTGGGAAATCAATATCAATTTAAAAGGAAGTGAGTATGTGGGGGATTTTATACTTGTAACCGGCGGTGCCCGTAGCGGTAAAAGCCGCTTTGCTGAATTATTGGCTGCCTGTTCGGGACTTCCTGTCACTTACATTGCTACTGCTCAAATCTGGGATCAGGAAATGGCTGAGCGGGTGGAAATACATCGCCAAAGACGTCCTGCAGAGTGGAATGTAATTGAAGAACCCTATGATATAGAAAAAATACTGCTTTCTCTTAAAGAAAAGCCCGGGTTTATTCTCCTGGATTGTGTCACTGTCTGGCTGAGCAATCTTCTGCTTGCTGCTTCAGATTCCGAGATAACACAGCAGGAGCTGAAAGGGAGCACAGCTGCCGGCAGCTGCCCTTCTGACAGCCTAAAACCTGCAGCTGAAGACAAGATTTTAACCCAGGTATGCCAAGTGGCTCAAACAGCCGCTGAGATACAGCCGAGAGTAGTTTTTGTCACCAACGAGGTGGGACAAGGAATCGTGCCCGATAACCCCCTCGCCAGGAAATACCGGGATTTGGCCGGACGAGCCAATCAGATTTTGGCTGAAGCAGCAGATTCGGTCTATGTTGTCATGGCCGGATATCCTCTGGAAATTAAGCGCCCAGGCCAACAGATACTGAATAACCTGCTCTCCCAGAATTAAAAGTTCATATGATTCATAATAAAAAGAGCCCACCATAGCAACAAGGAATGGAGGGCTCTTTCTATTTACAGGGCACGCCACATTTCCGGACGCAGCTTCTCAGTCTGATTATGGGTGATCACATCATCAATAAGACTCAAAAGGCTGGCAGTTTCGGCTGGCAAGGCAGCCTTCAGCGGTAAATAATTCGAGGCATGATTGCAGCGGAAAATACAATCAGTGACCTGCAAATGTTCTACCAGAGTCCGTATCTCGCTCAAACATTCCAAAGGTGTCAGCAGTTCCAGTTCGCCTTTTTGTATTGAGCGCATAATGGGTACCTCAGGTTCGACAATCAGGGTCAAGCCGGCTAAATAATGAGGATCAATAGCACTGGCCACTCTGGCTGTTTCAATGGCATGTTCCTGAGAATTGGCCTTGCCGCCCAAGCCAATAATCACCGTACAGGAAAGCAACAATCCACTCGCCATAACTTTTTGGCCGGCCGCAATCATTTCTTCCGGAGTTACGCCTTTATGCACTGCCTTCAGAATTTTCGCGCTTCCGCTTTCCACCCCAAGATAAACAATACTCAAGCCGTGATCCTTAAGCTCTTTCAGTTCTTCAACACTTTTATGCTGAATATCCTTGGGTCCGCCATAGATACCTACCTTTTGCAGACGCGGGAAACACTGATAAAGCTTGTCCAGAATTTTGACCAATACAGCTGTATCCACAGTCAAGGCATCACCATCAGCCAAAAATATTCTCTCAGCCTCCGGATAATAGGCCTGAGCAGCAGATATAATTTTCTCAATTTCCTCATAAGTTTTTATCCGGAAACGTTTATTTTTAAACATGCTGCAAAATGTACAGGCATTATGCCGGCAGCCCACAGTTATCTGGAGGATAAGGCTGCCCGCTTCACTGGGCGGACGATAAATAGCACCTTCGTAAAACAATCTGATCATTCCTTATTATTTTGATTTCAGAGAACCTGATTTTTCTGTATTTCAAAAGACTTGCTGTCTGCTAAATCTTTTGTCTTCCGGCAAATATTGTGTAATAATAATCTAGTACCCCATAGCCTTTGGCCGCAAATTGACCTGCAGAACATATCCTATATCTGATATCTGAGCAGGTTTGAATACTTGACTTTTTTACATATTCATTTTCTGCATTTATAAAAGCTCAAGAGGAGGAACACCTTGATCCTGACCAATAAAAAATTCAACTCCTTACTCACCCTTCTGTTTTCTTTGGCATTGATAATATTTCTCTATCCCAAGCTGCAGGATCCGGCATCTCTTCAGACTTATTTGACTGGTCTGGGATGGAAAGGCATGATTCTTGATCTGGTTATCGTTGCCCTGCAAATGTTATTTCCGCTTGTGCCCTTTCCCTTGCTGGCTGGGCTTAATTCAGTCCTCTTTGGCTGGATTCCAGGTTTCCTGCTTTCCTTGATCGGCAGTCTCTTAGGCTGTTCCCTAGGCTTCTGGCTGGCTCGTTATTTAGGACAAGAATGGATCCAGACAAAACTAACCAAGTCCTATATTTTAGGCCATTTGGCTACCTTCTCTCCCAAAAAAAGTTTTTTCTTAATTATTCTGGCCCGGCTGACACCTATCTGCCCTGCTGCAGTGGTAAATTATATTGCAGGCTTATCACCGATGAAATTCCAAACCTTTCTTCTGGCCAGTCTGCTGGGGAAAATTCCGATGATCGCCTGGGAATCCTGGGTCGGTCATTATTTCTGGCAAATTTCCGACCATCCCCAAAATTTTGCTTTTGCCCTGATCATGGGCATTCTGGTTTTTGGCGGAATATGGCTGGCCTACCACCTCTCAGGAAAAAAGCAGAAACAGAAAGAAACACAAAAAGTATAGTGGAAAAATATCGAGGAAGAGCAAGCCTGTTATCATGCTCTCAGGACTAACCCCGGGCAATATTAGCCAGCTGCAAAGCATCTTCCTGCAGTATATTGGCCAGCAACCATTTATCCTCTTGCCAGTAAAACTCCCAGAACTCTGTAAAATAAAGACGATTCTGGTTATCTCCCGAAATCTGTCTTCCGCCGGCATCAACCGTATAGTCGATAAGACTGGCGTAAGTCATAACTATAAAACGTTCATTGCCTTCTTCCAGGCTGCAGTGAATAAATTCCAGGTCTTCAGGATTCAGAACAGGATCTTTAATCATATTCCGTTCCCCGCGTGCCTTCATTCCCTCCAGATCGGCCCGGTATTTCTCTGCTAAAGCAGGGACAAGGTACTCCGTGGCCTGGGAGAGATCCTGACGGCTCCAGGCATCCTGGAACCAGAAGAATACCTGGCGAACACGCCCCGCCAAGAATTCTCTATCCCAGCGCGGAAAAGTCTGGGCATAGTACTGCATATTTTCGCGGGTAAAGGAAATCGCTTTACTGAATCTCTCCAGGTTAGCCGAATTGGAGATTTGCCGGCCATTTACATCCACAGGTTTACCACCCGCTGCATTATCAGGGTGGTTTTTTGGCCACAACTGCCCACCCAGGCCCTGCGCTTTACCGGATTTTGTACTATTACTGCGCCCATACCTGGAGGATTTCCAGGCCTTGTAGATCAGGTATAAGATTAGGGCCCAAATAAGCAAACTGAATAAGTTGCTGCCCCCAGACGAGCCTCCAAAGAAAAAGAAAGGTAAAAAACTAAATCCTCCGCCCGAAAATGAGCCGCCAAAACTACCTCCGCTGCTGAAACTGCCACCCGAACTGCCGCCTACACTTCCGCCCACACCGCCACCGGCACGAGCCCAGACCGCTGAAGCCTGATACGCAAAAACAAGCAGAGTCAGCCCAAATGTGCCCACATTCTTTATCCATCTCTTCATGCCTATCACCTATCCAAATTTATTTCTTAATTATTTTTATGCAAATCTGCTTTAAGTCTG
>DATMYJ010000287.1:0-5887 GCA_035561015.1 Desulfitobacteriaceae bacterium
CGCTTGCTCAGGGAAGAGTCCGAGAGAAGGTTGCTCAAAGCCACAAAACTCATGCCCTGATGATGGGCCATATGACTTTTTATCCGTATGTTCAGCCAGGATTCCGGTAAGCGTTCCGGTGTGAAATCCAGGGCTTCGTAAAAACCATAATCTCCCCTGGCTCTGAATTCCTCAATTGCTTTCATGTTTTTAAAAGCTGCCTTATAGTTTACCAAAGAAGCCAGTACTGTGGCATAGGGAGCAATGACCCGATCATGGCCTGCTACCCGTTTAAGCCCCAGATAGGGAACCCCGAAAGCCTGGTACTGATAGTTCGTCTGCAGATCAAAAGCGTAGTAGCCGGACTCCGATATTCCCCAGGGCAATCCCATTTTCGTAGCATAGGCAATATGTTCCTGCACTACAACCTTATAAGTTTGATCCCAGAGGGTATCTTTGTAACATTTCAGTAGAAGCAAAGGCATGAGATATTCAAACATGGTTCCGGTCCAGGATAACAAAGCCGCATTTCTGCCTACCCTGGTTAAAGTACGTCCTAAATAAAACCAGTGTTCCACTGGAAGCTGCCCCAAGGCAATCCCCACAAAACTGGTTTGTCTGGATTCAGAAGCAAGCAAATCATAGTATGAATTGTCCCGCTGCTGAGCAGAAACATTATAACCTATGGCTAATAACCTGATTTTATCATCATAAAGCGGTCTGAAATCAGGTTCCTTGATCAGGGATTCCAGCCGTTCAAGGAGTTGTTCGATCCGGGAGAAAAGGGCGGTAAGATCAGCAATCCCTTTTTCCAGACCTTCTTTCCAGAGCTGGGCTGTATCACCTTTGAGCTCCCCGCTGACACTCAGACTTTCCTCGCAAAGATGTAATATTTCCGGCAAAGTCGGAATACCCTCCCAGAGCAGCCTGCATTTATCCAGGCTTTCCGCAGCAGCAGCAATTTTCAGATCACTCACTGCCGAAACAGCCTTTCCTTCAGGGCTTAACACTGCTGCAGGCTTCTGCTTGCCCATTCGCTCTATCAAACCCAAAACAGGTACCAGCTCCTCTAATTCCCGAAGGGCAAGTTCCACTCTCTGCCTGATAGAATCAGGGAAACTCTCAATTTTGGCCTTGTGCAGCATATTGTACCAACCGTAAAGAGATAATTCCTCAACCAGAACCGCCTCTTCCAGACTGTTTTTCCAAGCCTGTAATTCCAAACCGATTCTTTTTTGCTTTTCTTCAGAATTAATCCTGTCCAGCATTCCCAATACTGTTGTCTGATTAACAAGAGAACTGTTTAACCATTCTTTTAACCCTTGCTTGACAGCAATCAGATAGGAAACCATATTGCCGCTGTCGACCGTTGAGACATAATGGGGCAGGAGTAATTCCAAGGTACGGGTATCATACCAGTTATAGAAATGCCCATGCCAGCGCGGCAGCTTATCCAAAGTATTCAGGGTATGCTCCAGGCGATCAAGCATTTCCATGGTTGTTAAATACCCCAGATCACGCGCAGATATGGTTGTGGCCAACAAGAGCCCGATATTGGTAGGTGATGTGCGGTGAGCTATACCCTTGGGCGGATCAATCTGCAGATTATCGGGAGGAAGCCAGTTATCCTCTTCAGTCACTAAGGTTTCAAAATAATGCCAGTTATCATAGGCCAGGGAGCGCAAATAAGAGCGTTCTTCAGATGTCAGAGCTTTTTGGGTTTCCCTAAGAGGTTTGCTGAGCCAATAGGCTAAAAAGGGGCCACACATCCAGATGATTCCGGCGGGCAGGCTCAGTCCCATTGTATCCTGATAAAAAAACACTGCTGCCAATAATAAAGCCAAGCCAAATATATAACCCTTCATCAGCCGAGCAACAAAGCCTCTGATTGTTTTGGGAGTCTGCTGGTCGGCGTGAGCGGAGGTAGTCCATTCCAACAAATGTTTCTTGGATATGGCCAAACGGTAAAATGTCCTCAAAATAGCATCAAGCAAACTGGCGCTTTGGTAAGGAAGCATCAGGATATTGACAACAACTTGCCCGAAAATACCCAAGGCATTACGCCATCTCCAGCGCCACATCATTCTTTGTTTAAAACTATTCAAAAAATGTAAAATTAACGGTATAGACATAGTTGTCAGGATTACAATAATCCAGCCGGTCCTTTGACCCGGAAGAAGCGGGTGCTTTAAGAGAGCCAGAATAAACATAATTAATAATACAGGGTTCAATAAACTGCGCCGTAAATTATCAAACATTTGCCAGCGGGTAATAAAGGGGAGACCGACCCGCAGCCGCTCTCCCCGACGATTGCGGACATAAGGGAAAAACCAGCGCAATAACTGCCAGTCGCCGCGCACCCAGCGATGCATGCGCTGAAGAAAAGAGTAATAATTCGAAGGAAAACCATCGAAAAGGGTGATATCGGTTACCAGACCTGCCCGTAAGAAACTGCCCTCCAGTAGATCATGGCTTAAAACAGTGTTGTCAGCAAAACGATCACGGAGAACTGTATCAAAGACAGTTAAATCATAAATGCCCTTGCCGGTAAAAATCCCCCGGCCGAATAAATCCTGATAAGGATCTGAAATAGCAAAAGTATAGGGATCGATCCCGGTGCTTCCGGCAAACAAGCGAGCTAAACGCGAACTATATAAACTGCCGTGCTTCACCAATATCCTGGGCTGTAACAAGCCATAGCCGCGGACAACTCTGGTTTGTTCAGTATTCAGGAGAGGAATATTAAGGGGGTAGGCGATAGTACCAATCAAACGCTTAGCCGCATCCCTGGGCAGCTCTGTATCAAAATCCAGGGTGATAACATAACGTATTTGGGGAAAGACAGACTGATCACCCAGGATAATTTTGTAACTGGTATCCTTGCTGCCCCTCAGCAGGGCATTGTATTCTATTATTTTGCCGCGTTTGCGTTCCCAACCCATCCAAACTTCTTCTTTAGGATTCCACAGACGTCTGCGTACCAGCAAATAGAAGGTCGAACCTTCAGCACAGGGATATCTGGTATTTAAATCTTCTAATGCTTTTCGGGCAAAATCGAATATTTCATCATCTCCAGGCAACACTTCCTCATCCGCATCACGGAAATCTCCCAGGATCGCAAAATGGATCTGCGGATCCTGATTAGCTAAATGAAATACTTCCAAATGATGCATCAACTCCCTAACCTCAGCTTCATTAGATAGAAAGGTGGGAATAACCACCATAGTTTTAGCATCCGGTGCCACACCTTCCTTGTACTCCAGACGCAGCAAAGGCAACGGCGGGATAAAACGAAAAATAAGGGTATTAACGAACGTTAAACCCCACTCACTGGCCGGAATCAATAAGATCAGGCTGAAAAGAGCTATCTGCCAGGCGTCTAAATCCCAGAAACCCCCAATAGTTTTCCAGAATATGGCGAATGTGGCCGAGGTCAAGATTGCTAATAAGGATAGGAAGACAAATGTCGGATTATTTTTAAGCCAATGCAAAGTTTCCCGCTTCAGCCTGAGATGTGCTTTCAGGACCTGGCGCAGCTTATGCTCCCCCTCATCATGCAGATAATAACCCACATGGGTACAGGGCGCTTTTTCAGAGGGCTGTTCAGCCAAAGCCTGGCTTGCCAGGGAAACAGCTGTTTTAGCTATCAGGATCTCCTGAACTTCAATTTCCTTGGCTAAACGTTCGACTGCGTGTCTCAAAATATCCCGGCTGCTGAAATCTATCAGAGGATAAATTCCTCCCGGATCCTGCCGCAGGATCTTTTCTACTACACTCAAAGACTCGAAATGTTCCGCCCAAGACCAGCGGGAGACGTCACGCAAGCTGTTGATCAGGTTTCCCGCCGACAAGCGGTAAAGGGCCTGCAAACGATGTTCATGACCCACCAATTTTTCAATGTCTTCCGTCTGCATCCCTGTCTTGCGTTCCAGCCATTGACGAATAGGTATGCCCTCAACTCCGTACTCACGAATTCTTCCTATCAAATGAACAACCAGGACCGGCGGAAAAACCTTCAGGCCCCTGGTTGTCCGCTCCATTTCCGTTTCAAGCTTCTCCGAATCAAAAAGATACTGTTCCCACTTCAATAATAATTCCTCAGCCTGCATACGTGCTTTGTGCCGTTTGTAGAATTCCTCAAACAGATCACCGATTTCTTCTATCAGACTTACGCGCAGCAAAAGAGGAATAGCCCAAAGTTCACCCATAGTTAAGGGAGCAACTTCCTGGTAGGCCTGTAAATATTCAATGAGCAATGTTAAGTTCGCCTGACCGCCGATATTCTGCAAAAAGTCTTTTAAAACCACAGAAGCTCTGGTTATGGCAGATTCGGTACTAAACTTAGGCAGTCGTCTGTAGTAGGAAGGAGATAAATTTTTGGCTACATAAATATTCTGTTCTTTAAGAAAATCAATATGATCCATCAGCCATTCCATAGCCGGCAGTACGTAAAAACCCGCATTCTCGGCAATTACCAATTCCCGACAATAAACTGACAGCTGATTGATCATGATTTTTAGATCGCGAAAAGGAGTTTTACCTCTTTTTTGATAAACAGCAATATTCTCTAAAGCAAGGTTACGGGCTCGTTGTTTTAGTTCGTCGATACTAAGAATGTTTTGCTCTAACAATTTTCCGCCTCCTTGTTTATATGTTCTGATAACTTAGATCTGATAGCTTAGATCTAACAAGCAGCCAGTTTGCAGCTTAAAAGCTGCAAAAATATGCAAATCCGCACCAACACTAGGTTTTTGGTATAATAAGGATATCACTCGAAATCAACCAAAAAGGTGTTATGATGCGGATAGTTCTCAAAAAAAGGAAACACTCTGAAATATTGTCTATTTGCTTTACTTCATTATAGTTGAGGTCATAAAATCCTTCAAGCAATTTATTAGGGTAAAGAGGGATTGGATGGGGCAGCAGTCTGAAATAGACAATTCCTTGATTTGCCTGGAGACAATTATGTTTGAAAAATCATTATTCCTCAAAACATCAGCTTTCGCCGTCTTATATTTATGCTCAGCAACAAACCGATTGCCAGCATATTGGATAACATATTGTTACCACCATAGCTTATGAGTGGCAGAGGGATCCCTGTCACCGGCATAATACCAGAGGTCATACCAACATTAATCAGTATGTGAAATGTAAACATTGATATTATTCCTACAGCGATCAAAGTCCCGTAAAAGTCCTGGGATTTAGCTGCAATACCGATGGCGCGTAACAGGAAAATAAAAAAGAAAAACAAGAGACTGATAGTACCGATAAAACCAAATTCTTCGCCTACAACTGAGAAAATAAAATCCGTATGATGTTCCGGCAAAAAGTTGAGTTGGCCCTGTGTTCCCATACGAAACCCTTTACCCCATAAACCACCGGAACCTATTGCCCAGATTGACTGAATAATATGGAAGCCATCACCCGAAATATCTGAAGCCGGATTCAGGAATATCGTTAAGCGTTTAAGCTGGTAATCCTTCAAAGGCAAGGGAAGTCCCTGCGCAAATTGCAGCCAGGAGGGCAAGTTGGTGGCAAAATGCAGCCATAAAGCCAGGGCTATAATAATACCGCCCCCCAGAAGCACAATTCCAAATTTACGGGGGTCAGCCCCGGCTACAAACATCATGCCTACAAATATGGCTCCAAAAACCAGAGCAGTCCCTAAATCAGGCTGCAAGCAGATCAAAATCATCGGCAAAAGCACATACAAAAAAGGAGCTACAAAATCCCTGAAGCGAGTCAGCTTTTTTTCCCGTTTAGCCAGGAAATCTGCCAGAGTAATTATGATGAAAACCTTGGCAAATTCTGAAGGCTGAAAGGCAAAATTAGAAGTAATGGTTATCCAGCGCGTAGCTCCTTTGGCTTCGTTGCCCATAAATATCACAGCCAGCAGCAATAAAAT
>DATMYJ010000288.1:0-2863 GCA_035561015.1 Desulfitobacteriaceae bacterium
GTAAAGGATAGATATAAAACAGATTGACAGAATCTCAGGGCAATGATATACGTTAATCAGGAAACATGTGTCAAAAAGTTTGCAGGTCGAAAATCAACAGCCCACAGGAAAATGAGGAGGGAAAGCTATGGATAAGTTTACCTTATACTCAGAGGAAGCAGCCCTGATGGTTATCGATATCCAAGAACGGATGATGCCGGTTATGGATCATGGCAAGCAAGTGGTTGACAAAACAATCAGCCTGATCAAGATTGCCGAGAAACTGGAAATGCCCATAATTTTGATTGAGATGTACCCCAAAGGTCTGGGTAAGACAGTGCCGGAAGTCATGGAGCATCTGCAGCAAATGCCGCGTTTCGAGAAAATCCACTTCTCCGCTTGTTGTGAACCGCCTTTGGCGGAATATCTGCAAAAGCTGGGCCGCCGCAAGATTATAGTTACCGGCATGGAGACCCATGTCTGTGTCCTGCAGACGGTGCGCAGCTTACTGGAACTGGGCTATCAGGTCTTTTTGGTCGGTGATGCCGTGTCTTCGCGCACCAAGCACAATTACCGCAATGCCTTGGCCCTGATGCATGATATGGGAGCGGTGATCACTAATACAGAAACTGTCTTCTTTGATTTGATGAAAAAAGCCGGGACCCCGGTCTTTAAGGAACTATCCTCCAAATATATCAAATGAGCGGATGGTACCCTGGCCGATAGCAGCTGCATAAGGAGGGATCTGCATGCTGGAAATTCCCGAGGCTTATGTCCTGGCAGAGCAACTGAATCAAACAGTCAGCGGCAAAAGGATCAGGGAGGTTATAGCTAACGGCACACCTCATAAAATGGCCTTCTATTATGAAGATCCGCAGGCCTATCCCGACCTGCTGCGCGGGGAGCAGATCGAGAAGGCCGTGGCTTACGGCGGCCTGGTGGAAATCAGGGCCGGCAAGAAAATCATCCTGATCGGCGATGGTGTGGAACTTCGTTATCATGAAAAGGGTGCCGGGCGCCCGCCCAAACATCAGCTCCTGCTGGAATTCAGCGATGGATCGGCTCTCAGTGCCAAGGTGCAGATGTATGGGGGGATCTGGTGTTTCCCGGAGGGCAGGTTCGATAACTTCTATTATAAAGTTGCCCAAGAGAAACCCTCCCCGCTGACGGCGGAATTTGACCGGGACTATTTCGCAGGGCTGCTTTCTTCGCCGGAGGTGCAGAAACTCAGTCTTAAGGCTTTTCTGGCCACCG
Source organism: Desulfitobacteriaceae bacterium (assembly GCA_035561015.1). GTDB lineage: Bacteria > Bacillota > Desulfitobacteriia > Desulfitobacteriales > Desulfitobacteriaceae > UBA2264. Next base: position 1,234 of record DATMYJ010000288.1, read on the forward strand.
AACAGCGCATTCCTGGTCTGGGCAACGGGGTGCTGCAAGATATTCTCTGGCAGGTCAAAATCCACCCCAAGCGCAAGGTACAGACCCTGACGCCGGCCGAGAGAGACGAGCTCTTCGCGGCAGTCAGGAAGACCCTGCAGCTGATGGCGGAGAAGGGCGGCCGGGATACGGAAAAGGATTTGTTTGGCCGAGCCGGCGGTTACCGGACAGCCATGAGCAAAAATCACGCCGGTGAGCCTTGCCCGGTCTGTGGGACAGAAATTGTCAAACAGTCTTATCTGGGGGGCAGCATTTATTTCTGCCCAACTTGTCAGAAAGTCTGATTATCCAGTAGTTTGATTACTAAGTAACAGCAGTTTAGTAGTTTGCATGTGAGGACAGAAATATGTCAGACCAGAGGTTAAGAGATTTAGGCTTTACGGAAAAATATATAAAGGAAGCAATTCAATATGAAGGCTTTTATCTGGGCAGAGTAATCGCCCAATACAAAGATTTATACAAGGTGGCCACCGCCGTAACGGAGCTGCTGGCCGAGATATCCGGCAAACTGCGCTATTCCTCCCAGGGAATGCCGGATTATCCGGCGGTGGGTGACTTTGTCCTGCTAGACAGGGAAGACAGCCAGGCGGGAAATGCCATCATCCACAGAATTCTGCCCCGAAAAAGCGCCTTTGTGCGCAAAGCGGCGGGAACCTCCCACGAGGTCCAGGTTGTGGCAGCCAATATCGATACTGTCTTTATCTGCATGTCTTTGAACCGGGATTTTAATCTGCGCCGGCTGGAACGCTACCTCTCTATTGCCTGGGACAGCGGGGCCCTGCCGGTGATCGTGCTGACCAAAGCCGATTTGGGCGGGGATCTGGCCGCTAAACTGGCGGAGATCCGGGAGACGGCAGCAGGAGTAGATATTCTGGTTACCTCCAGCCTGACAGCGGACGGCTATCAGGCTGTTCTCAAATACATCAGACCGGGCCAAACGGTAGCTTTTCTGGGTTCTTCCGGGGTGGGAAAGTCGACCCTGATCAACCGCTTGCTGGGGGAAGAGATCATGGTCACCAGGGAGATCCGCCAGGATGATAAAGGCAGACATGCCACGACCAGAAGGGAACTGTTCCTTATCCCTGCGGGCGGAGCAGTCATCGACACACCGGGGATGCGGGAACTGGGAGTGGAGAGTGCCGATCTTAGCAGGACTTTTACGGACATCGAGGAACTAGCCAGCCGCTGCCGCTTTCAGGACTGCCGACATGCCCAGGAACCGGGTTGTGCTGTCAGGAAGGCAGTCGCCGAGGGCTTGATCACCGAGGAACGGCTGCTCAGCTATCAGAAATTAAAAAAGGAAGCGAAGTACGAAGGCCTCAATTCCCGGCAAATCGAAAAAGAAAAGATCACGGAGATGTTTTCCGGCTTCGGCGGCGTGAAAAATGCCCGGGATTTCGCCAAAGCCAAAAACAAGAAGAGGTGACGGCTGCAGTGTGGAAGCACTAAAACTGGCATAAGAGTTTAGCACTTCAGCCGCAGCCCGGAGATCAAGAATAAACGAGAATACCATTTGGCTGAAAAACAGAATTTTTCCACTTTGGTAGGTATAGTAGACTAAATCAAACTGATTTCAGCAGTGAAATCAGTT
>DATMYJ010000289.1:0-2342 GCA_035561015.1 Desulfitobacteriaceae bacterium
CCTTTTATCTGAATAAGATATTTTTTGGAGAATCTTCCTATGGAATCCAGGCAGCAGCCCAAACCTATTTTGGCAAGGAACTTAAAGATCTCCAGCCAGACGAAGTAGCTCTGCTGGCAGGTTTACCTCAAGCTCCTACGCAATATAATCCCTATCTTCATCCTGACAGTGCCAAAACCCGCCGCAATATTGTTCTGGGTATAATGAGAGACAGCAATATTATCACCAGCGAGGAATATGACAAATTCATAAATTCCCCTTTCACTTATGTTGAAAAGATGACAAAAACCCAGGGAGGATTTCAAAAAACTACTTCAGCGGAAGCGGACTATAAATTCCCCTATTTTGTAGACTATGTTATTGAAGAACTGGAATCAACCTATAACCTGAGCGCAGACCAGATTTTCGGCGGCGGTCTTAAAATATACACTACAGTTGATCCCAAAATTCAAACAGCTGCTGAAAATGTTTTTGCAAACGCTGCTAATTTCCCGCAAGGAAAGCCAGACATGCAAGTTGAAGGCGCTATGACCATTATTAATCAATCCAATGGTTCCATTTGTGCCATGGTAGGCGGACGAAATTATACAACCAGAGGTTTAAATCGCGCCTGGTACTCGAAACGACAACCTGGATCTTCAATAAAGCCACTGGTTGTTTACGGCCCAGCACTAGAAAAAGGCGGCTATTTTCCAGGAACAGTTATAGACGACATGCCTGTCTCATATGATGGCGGTAATGGCAAACCCTGGGCTCCTAAAAATGATGATGGCAGTTGGGAAGGACTCATAACAATGCGTAATGCTTTAGCATTATCTCGAAATGTCTATGCAGTTAAATTATTAAACCAAATCGGTGTAGATTACGGCTGGAAATTTGCTAAAGAACATTTAGGACTTCCCTTGGACAATGAAGACAGGGTATTAAGTTTAGCCTTAGGAACTACTCATGTTTCTACACTGGACATGGCCTCGGCTTATAGTATCTATGCTAATGATGGAATACATGTTACTACGCATGCTATTGAAAAAGTCTTGGACTCTAAAGGGAATGCCGTAATAACTCCAAAGATTATCAAAGAACGAGAAGTTAAAGATACAACCGCTTACCTGATCAGTGATATGTTACACAGCGCTGTTGAATGGGGTACCGGTACCAAAGCCCAAATCGGAGATTGGTTTGTATGTGGGAAGACGGGAACTACTTCATTAGACCCTATCAAATATGGTAACAAATCAGGAAACCCTGATGCTTGGTTTGCAGGCTACAATCCTTATTATACCGGGGTAGTTTGGATGGGTTACGATTCTGATCCGGACGGTGAACACTATTTACATGGGGTTTATGGCGGAATTTATTGTGCCCCAATCTGGCAAAAAGTGATGAAGATTGCTCTGGAGGGTCTACCTGTCAAATCACAATTGACCAAACCAACTGGTATCGTTGATGGTTCTTATGATTCTAAGTCCGGGTTACTGCCAAGCGATCTTACCCCATCTCAATTTATTTTAAGCGATATGGCAGCTAAGGGAGATTTCCCAACCAAAGTAAGCGATGTATGGATTAAAAAAGAAGTTGATGCTAATCACCCTTCTTATTTAGCAGGACCAAATACTACAAAAACAATTACCAGAGTATTTTTAAACATTCCGGGTCGCGATTCTTCAGCTCCATGGCCCGCTAGTGAAGCTCCCTACAGAATTCCTGCCGGTTACTTCAACCCTGATACTAATACTGACTCAATAGCAGCAGCAGCAGGAAAACCAAAGAAAATTTCAGCTAAATTAAAGCCTAAAGCCAATATCTCTGTTTCCTCCCCTTAGACTGGTTATGATAATTCTTTTTATTTAAAATCATATCAGGAGCTGTACTGAAATAAGTTTTCGGTACAGCTCCTGATTGTAGCAGAAGAAAATTATCGTAAATTTCGTCAATGGGTATCCTATCTCCTTCTTAAAGGGTATTGAACTGCGTTCCTAAATGTATTCTCTTTCAATTAAACTATTAACTGTTATTGGATTAATATCCAGTATTACTTCGCCCCCTGTTTCAACATCTATACCATTTAAATCCACAATTATTGAGTACATATTAATTTTACCTAAAATTTTAGCTTTTCCGTCTGTGGTTTTTACATAAATAGATCTGTTAAATTGACGAATATCATTTAGAATATATCTTATGATATCAAAAAACCGAAAAGTATCTCTAATCTTTTCCAAACCATAACCGTCATAATAACCAACCGGTATAATCCCAATTCGTGTTCTATCTCTGGTCTTATAAGTATTGGCATACCCGATATAATGATTTTTGGGTAAATACTTAATTTCAATAATCTT